>NZ_LSIS01000541.1:0-213 GCF_001556365.1 Blastomonas sp. CCH1-A6
TCTCGCCAGCGGCACCGCCTGTTCGCCCAGCAGCATGCCGAGCAGTCCCAGCAGCGCGATGGCAGGTGGGGCGGGCGATCGCGTGCCGAGAAGGCTGTACAGTGCGCCCACCAGAAGGCCGATGCCAAGCGCGACGAGATAGGGTTTCATGGGGCAGGAGGCTCCCGTCTTCGGGGTTGGGGCCGGGCTGATCAGTGACCCTGGGGGTGAGGG
>NZ_LSIS01000542.1:0-22756 GCF_001556365.1 Blastomonas sp. CCH1-A6
CCCCCGCCTGCACGGGGGTGACGGGAAGGGCGGGTTAGGCGCAAGCGGTCCATGTCAACTGTCGCAACCCTCGCCAATCCGCTCTGGCCTTGTTCAGGAATCCTGTGCTAGTCGCGCGGGCATGAGCGAGGGTGAAAGCGGCGGTTCCGCCTATAGCATGCGGCGTGACGGCGAGGGCGCGATGGTGGCCCTGCGCGATGCGTGGCAGAAGCGCTGGGTGCGCTGGGCGGCGTATCTGCTGGGTCTGGCACTGCTGGGCGTTTTCCTGATCTGGGTTATCTTCGCGCGCGATCTGCCTTCGGCGGATACCCTGGTCGATTACGAACCGGACCTTCCCACCATGGTGCGCGGCGTCGATGGCGAGATCGTCAACAGCTATGCGCGCGAGCGCCGCGTGCAGTTGCAGTACAAGGATTATCCGCTGCCGCTGATCCGCGCGTTCCTGTCTGCCGAAGACAAGAATTTCTTCTCGCACAACGGCCTTGATTATCCGGGGCTCGCCTCGGCAGTGTTCGATTATGTCACCAAGCTGGGTTCGGGACAGCGCGCGCGTGGCGGCTCCACCATCACCCAGCAGGTTGCCAAGAACCTGCTGCTGGGCGACGAATATTCGATCACCCGCAAGATCCGCGAGGCGATCCTCGCCTATCGCATCGAGGACGTGCTGACCAAGCAGGAAATCCTCGAACTTTATCTCAACGAGATCTATCTCGGCCGTAACGCTTATGGCGTGCAGGCGGCGGCGCGGGCCTATTTTGGCAAGGATGTCGCCGATCTGAAGCTGCACGAAGCGGCGTATCTCGCCATCCTGCCCAAGGCACCGTCCAATTACCGGCCCGAAGTGCACATGGAACGCGCGCTCGAACGCCGCAACTGGGCGCTGGGCGCGATGCAGTCCAACGGCTGGATCACGCGAGCGCAGATGCTCGCCGCGCAGGCCGAACCGCTTGGCACCATCCCGCGCACCGGCGACAATTTCGACAAGGTCGGCGGCTATTTCGTCGAGGAAGTGCGCCGCCAGCTCGTCGAGAAATTCGGCGAGAAGCGCGAGGACGGCCCCAACAGCGTCTATGCCGGCGGCCTGTGGGTGCGCACCTCGCTCGACCCCGCGATGCAGCGCGCGACCACCGAGGCGCTGCGCGACGCCTTGCTGCGCTATGATCGCGGCAGCGGCTGGAGCGGTCCGCTCAACAAGATCGAGATGGACGATCAATGGGCCTCGCGCCTGGCATCGACCTATATCGACATCGATTACGAGAACTGGCGCGTCGCGGTGGTGATCGACAAGTCGGCCAGCGCCGCCGAAATCGGATTTGCCAATGGCGACAAGGGCGTGCTTCCGCGCTCGACCGCCACCATGCCGCGCAAGCGCGTCGGCGGCACCGCGTTCGATTCGATGAAGCCGGGTGACATCATTGCGGTCGCGCCGATGTCGGGCGACACCTATGCGCTGCGCAACGTGCCCGAGATTTCGGGCGGCATGGTAGTGCAGAATCCCCGCTCGGGCCGGGTCTATGCGATGCAGGGCGGGTTCGATTCGCAGATCAGCCCGTTCAATCGCGCCACCCAGGCCGATCGCCAGCCGGGCTCCACGATCAAGCCCTTCGTCTACGCGACCGCGCTCGACAACGGGATGACGCCCGCGACGCAGATCGTCGACGGCACCTTCTGCGTCTATCAGTCGGCGAGTCTCGGCAACAAGTGCTTCCGCAATTTCGGCGGATCGCGCGGGGCCGGGCCGCAGACGATGCGCTGGGGTCTCGAACAGTCGCGCAACCTGATGACGGTGCGCGCCGCGAGCGATGCGGGCATGGCCAATGTGGTCAAGACGATCAAGGCTGTCGGCATCGGCGATTACAAGCCCTATCTTTCGATCGCGCTCGGCGCGGGCGATACCACCGTCATGAAGATCACCAACGCCTATTCGATGCTGGTCAACCATGGCCGCGAGCTCAAGCCGACGCTTATCGACTATGTCCAGGACCGGCGCGGCAAGGTGATCTTCCGTTCCGATCCGCGCGTCTGCGAACGCTGCAACATGGCGAAATGGGATGGCAAGCCGATGCCGCGCTTTGCGCAGCGCGGGCGGCAGATACTCGATCCGATCACCAGCTATCAGGTCGTGCACATGCTCGAAGGCGTGATCACGCGCGGAACCGCGGTGACGCTGGCAGACCTCAAGCGACCGATGTTCGGCAAGACCGGCACCACCAGCGGCCCCACCAATGTCTGGTTCGTCGGTGGCACGCCCGATGTCGTGGCCGGCGTCTATCTTGGCTTCGACCAGCCGCGCAGCATGGGCGGCTATGCCCAGGGCGGCAGGCTCGCCGCGCCGGTGTTCAAGCAGTTCGCCAAGGAAATCTTCCCCAGCCTTCCGGTCAGCGAGTTTCTCGCCCCGCCAGGCACGCGCATGGTGCGCATCGATCGCCGTTCGGGCCGCCGTGTCTATGGCGCCTGGCCGGGCAACGAGGCCAAGGCAGCAGTGATCTGGGAGGCGTTCAAGCCCGAAACCGAACCGCGCCGTTCGATCCGCCCGGAAGAAATGGCCGCAGCGGTCAAGGCGGTGCAGAAGCGCACGGGTCCTGCAGCACGGGCGCGCAGCGACAGCGAATTCCTGCAGCAACAGGGCGGCATCTACTGACGCGCCGGGGGCAACGCATCGCGCAGGGCGTTTCACTCTACCGTTCGGGTTGAAAAATCGGGCTGGGAGGCGTAACGGGCATTGGACCATGCTCAGCCAGAAAGTCCGCTACACCATCCGTGCCTTGCAGCACCTTGCCGATCATTACGGCAAGGGGCTGGTGCATCTGGACGAGATCGCCTCTGCGCAGAACATTCCGCCGAAATTCCTGACCGTGATCCTGTCGGAAATGGCGCGGGCAGGGCTGGTGCATTCGCAACGCGGCAAGGATGGCGGCTATGCGCTGGGCCTGGCGCCGGTCGATATCCGCTATGGTGATATCGTCCGCATCACCAGCGGATCGCTGGCCCTGGTGCCATGTGCCAGCCGCTATGCCTATGAAAAGTGCAAGAACTGCCTGGCCGAGGACGAGTGTAGGCTGCGCGCGCTGATGCTCAAGGTGCGCGACGAGACGGCGGTGATCCTCGATGAGATCACGCTTGCCGATCCGATCGCGCCGGTGGCTGCATTCGAAGGGGCCATGGTCGATTGAGACCACGCCCTGGCCGGTTCAGGCGGCGAACACCACCTGCCAGGCCGCGCCCTTGCGCAGTCCGGTCAGCGCCTTGACCTCTCCGCCCAGCTGCGCGGCGAGCGATTGCACGATCCGGGTACCCAGACCCTTGCTCGCCGTCACGTCGACGCCCTGCGGCACACCGCGGCCATTGTCGCTGACGGTCAGTGCCAGCCGCTGCGGATCGAGCTGTTCCAGCTTCAGCGTGATCGTGCCGCCATCGTCGGCAAAGGCGTGCTTGAGGCTGTTGGTGACGAGCTCGGTAACGAGCAGCGACAGCGTCGTCAGCCGGGCGATATCCAGTTTCACCGCCGGCATGTCGACCAGGCACACGATGTTGCGCGCGCCCGTCGCCTGCAGCAGGTCGGTGCAGATTTCCTGGAAATATTCTGCCACCGGCAAATCGACCGATGCCGGATCATACAGGCGCCGGTGGATGCGCGACATCGTCTCGATCCGGCTCTGCGCCTCGTCGAGCGCCGAGCTGGCCGAGGCCGGATCGGTCGCCACCTTGCGCTTCTGCAGCTGCAGCAGCGCCGAGACGAAGGTCATATTGTTGGCGACGCGGTGCTGCAGTTCCTGAAACATCGTGCGCTGCTGATCGTACAGCTCTTCGGTAACGCGCTTCTTCGCCTCCAGCCGATCGGCGGCGCGATGCATAAAGTGGATCAGCGCAATGTCGACCGTCACGATGAAGATGTAGAAGCCGATCGCAATCAAGCTCGCCCCGTCCATGGCGAAGCTGTTGACCGGGGGGATGAAGAAATAGAGCGCCGCAAGGCCGCACAACACGGCACACAGGATTCCTGGCCACAATCCGGCCAGAAAGGTCGTGACGATCACGGCGGGGAAAAAGGTAAGATAGGGGAATCCTGGCGGGAGCGTGCCCTGCAGGTGGAAGCGGCTGAACAGTGCCAGAGCAAATGTGCCGATCGAGAGGCCATAGCCCAATCGCCAGTCACGACGAAACAGCGTGCCTGCCTTTACGAACCGGTTCATCGTCACTCTCGTCAGCAGGAAAGCGGATGCAAACGTCCGCAAACCGCTTTGTAAAAGCCAATATTTGGCGGTGCAAGCCGATGGCACGGTCGATTTCGCCCAAAAATGGCGCAGTTTTTCGCTCTGGCGCTTGCCCGAGGCGGTTGGTCGTCCGTCCAGGGGGAGCAAGAAAATCTATCTTGCCAACTGGAATGGTAGAGAATAGCCTTTCTCTTGCGGGCCATGCTGCATGCAGCCGGTCCGCACCAGATTTCTTCGAGGAGTAAACCGATGCCTCCCGCCAAGCCCGAGAACGCGGCACTGCGCACGCCGCTGCCGATCTCGACCATTTCCGATGCCATTTCCCGACTGCGCTTCGGTGCCATCGTGCTGACCGTGCATGATGGCAAGCTGGTGCAGATGGACGTGACCGAGCGCCAGCGCTTCAGCTGAGCTTCCACGCCAAGCTATCCCTCTGACTGCCGGGACCGGGCTGACCGGACCGGCATTTTTCGAGCGTTTCTCCATGTTGCCCAACACGCTGCGTGCCGACCGGACATCCGGAAGCACTTCCACATTCGGGGGTCTTTCCAAATGTCCAAATTCGTTCCTGCGCGCGCATCGCTTGCGGCGCTGGCCTTCGCGCTCGCCATCCCTTTCCAGGCGCAGGCAGCCGAAACCGAGAACGGGGCCGCGCAGGCCGATTCTGCCATCCAGGCCGATGCTGCCGATGATCAGGGCGACAACGTGATCATCGTGACCGCCCGCCGCCGCGACGAGGATATCCAGGACGTGCCGATCGCGCTGTCCGTCATCGATGCGGCGCAGGTGGACTCGCAGGGCCTGTTCAACATCAACCGGCTCACCCAAATCCAGCCGACGTTGCAATTCTATTCGACCAACCCGCGCAACACGTTCATCAACATCCGCGGTATCGGCGCGCCGTTCGGCCTCACCAACGACGGGTTCGAACAGGGCGTCGGCATCTATATCGACCAAGTCTATTACAATCGCATCGCCTCGGCGACGCTGGATTTTGTCGATGTCGAACAGGTCGAGGTGCTGCGCGGACCACAGGGCACGCTCTATGGCAAGAACACCACTGCTGGCGCGATCAACATCCGCACCCGCGCGCCCAGCTTCACCTTCGAGGGGCGCGCCGAACTGAGCGTCGGCAATTACGATTTCAAGCAGGCCAAGGCGACGATCTCCGGCCCGATCTCGAACACCATTGCGGCGCGGATCAGCCTGTCCTCGACCGACCGGCGCGGCACGATCCTCAACGTCAAGACCGGCCAGAACGTCAACAGCCTCGACAATCTCGGCATTCGCGGCGCGCTGCTTTGGCAGCCCAGCGACAGCTTCAAGGTCACCCTATCGGGCGATTACAACATCCAGGACCCGATCTGCTGCGTGCAGATCTATGCCCGCGTCGGCACCACGCAGCGTGCGGCCAACCGGCAATATGCCGCGCTGATTGCGCGCTTCCCCGGCTATGCTGTGCCCAGCACCGATCCGTTCGATCGCGTCACGGACCTCGATGCCAATATCCGCGCGCGCAACGAACACGGCGGGGTGTCGGCGCTGGTGGAATGGGAGCTCGGCAAGTTCGCGCTGACCTCGGTCAGTGCCTATCGCTACTGGGACTGGACCCCAGCGAACGACCGCGACTTTACCGGCCTGCCGATCTTCCTCAAGGTCAACAACCCCACCCAGCAGAAGCAGTACACGCAGGAATTCCGCCTGAACTATGAGGCGGAGCGGCTGAACTTCGTCGTCGGCGCGTTTGCCTTCTACCAGGAAATCCGCACCCAGGGCATCCAGGAACAGGGCCCGGCGGCGAGCGCATGGCTGCTCAACCCGACCAGCGCGTTGTCTAACAACCCTGCGGTGCTCAACGGCGTGGTGGCGAACAACGACATCCGGCTCGACAATGTGAGCCTCGCCGCGTTCGGCAAACTGAACTGGAAGGTCACCGATGCCTTCACGGTCTCTCCGGGCATCCGCATCAATTACGACAAGAAGGACGGCCAGTATGATTCGGTCGTGACGGGCAATGCCTCGAACGGCACCCGCCAGATCGTCAGCAACGTGCCGACCAGCCCGTTCTTCAACGATCCCTGGATCGCCGCGCAGCGCGGGGTTCAGGCCTCGCAATTCTTCGAGGTCGATTTCAGCGACTGGAACCTCTCGTACGACCTCAATCTGGGCTACGAGATCAGCGATGCTGTGAACGCCTATGCGACCTATGCGCGCTCGTTCAAGACCGGCGGGGTCAACCTCAACGGCGTGCCCAGCCGCGCTGATGGGTCGGCCGCACTCGAAGTGGCCGTGATCAAGCCGGAAAAGGTCGATCATTTCGAGATCGGGCTGAAGACGAAATTCTGGGACAACAAGGCGACGCTCAACCTGGCGGCCTTCTGGACCGACATCCAGGACTTCCAGGCCAGCGTCATCAGCAATATCAGCGGCAGCAACGTGCTGCGCGGTTATCTCGCCAATGCCGACAAGGTACGCAGCCGCGGGGTCGAGGCGGATTTCCGCGTCCAGCCTTCGGATCGCTTCACCGCCTATGTCAGCGGCGCTTTCACCGACGCCAAGTTTGTGCGCTTCGTCGATGCGCCGTGCCCGCCCGAGCTCGCGGGCGGCACCACGGTGACCGGGACGCAGGTCCCCGGGCCCGCCGCGACGCCCGGCGCGCTCAGCCCCGCCAATTGCGATGTGTCGGGCCAGTGGCTGCCGGGCGTGTCCAAATGGGCCTTTTCCTGGGGTGCGGAATATAACGTTCCGGCCACGGTGTTCGGGCTCGAGGGCAATGCCTATGCAGGCTATGATGCGAACTTCCGCTCAAAATTCTCGTCAAATGCATCGCGGTCGATCTACACCGATATCGATGCTTATTCGCTGCACAATTTCCGCGCGGGCTTCCGCACTGACCGCTATGATTTCTTCGTGTGGATCCGCAATGCCTTTGACGAGGAATATTTTGAATCGCTCGCCGTTACCCCCGGCAACACCGGCCTCATTTCCGCTCAGATGCCCGATCCCCGCACCGCTGGCCTCACGGTCTCGGCGCGGTTTTGAGGGTGGTTGAAGCTTCCTCCAGCAGAAGGGACCGCACGTGCCGGACCTTGGAATACTGAACCCTGCCGATATCTGGCCCTATATCCTGGTCGGCGTTGCCGCGCAGATGGTCGATGGCGCCTTGGGCATGGCCTTTGGCGTGATCTCCAGCACGCTGCTGGTCTCGGTGCTCGGCGTGCCCCCGGCGCAAGCCTCGGCAGGCGTGCATTTTGCCGAGGTTTTCACGACCGGGGCGTCGGGCCTCAGCCATGCCTGGCACCGCAATATCGATTGGGGGCTGTTTGCCAAGCTCGTGCTTCCGGGCGTGGGCGGCGGGATATTGGGGGCCTATGTGCTCGCCAATGTCGATGCGGGGGTCGCCCGACCGCTGGTCATGGCCTATCTGACCGGCATCGGGCTCGTCCTGCTCTATCGGGCCTGGCGCTTTCCCACGCCAAAGTTCCAGGACCCGCGCATCGTCGCGCCGCTGGGGGCGGCGGGCGGCTTTCTCGACGCTGCGGGTGGCGGCGGATGGGGACCTGTGGTGACCTCCAACCTTCTCATTCAGGGCGGAGAGCCGCGCAAGACGATCGGGACGGTCAGCGCGTCCGAATTCTTCCTGACCGTGTCGATCTCGGTCACCTTCATCCTCACCATGGGGTTCGAGGCCTTTACCACGGCCACCATCGGTCTGCTCATAGGCGGCGTGGTGGCCGCGCCATTTGGTGCGATCCTCGCCAAGAATGTGCGTCCACGCCTTTTGCTGTTCATGGTGGGCACGGTGCTCACCATCACCAGCGTCTACAGCATCTGGAAGGCGCTCAGCTGATGCGTTGCGGTCAGATCTCTTCGCGGACCTGTGCATAGGCCAGGGCCGCGAAGATCACCGTACCGCCGATCACATTGCCGACCAGCGCCGGGAGGATGCCGCCGAACACGGCCTCGATCGGACTGAGCTCCCCCATCAGCATCACGATGAAAAGTTCGGTCGATCCGGCGACGACATGCGAGAAGCCTCCCAATCCGATCATGTAGGTGACGATGGTGATCATCAGCACCTCGCCCGCGCTTTCGATCCGCGGCAGCATCCACACGAGCGAAGCGATCATGAACCCGGCGGGCATGCCCCACAGCAGATGATCGAGCGGCGCGACCTCGGCATAATGGCGCGAGACGCTCAGCACGCCGGACATCTGGAGCGGCGGAATGATGCCAGCATGCACCATCAGGATGGCGGCGATCAGGCATCCGGTCATGTTGGCGGCGAATACGATGGCCCAGAGCCGCGCCGTCTGGTTCAGCCGCGAAATCGACGGATAGGCGAGCAGCGGCAGGATGGGGGTCACCGTATTCTCGGTGAACAGCTGCATCCGCCCCATGATCACGACGAGAAAGCCAACCGAATAACCCAGGTTAGTGACCGCCGGTGCCCATGCCGTATCCGGGAGCAGGGCGGTCAAGATGCCCTTGCACAGGATCGACAGACTGATGGCCAGCCCGGCCCCGACGCCCGACCACCAGAGGGCGGAAAACGGACGGGCAAGTTCATGGCGGCCCGAGCGGCTGATCGCGCGATAGATCAGCGCGGTGGTAACGTCCGCCAATTCGTCGAGCGCGGGCTCCGCCGCCTTGCGCCTGCTGTTTCGTGCCATATGCCCCCCGTGTGAACGCGCGTATCGTCGTTCAACGCGCCAGGGGGAGGGATCGTTGCCTTCGGCCTAGAAGCTGACCTTGGGCGCTGCGCCGACCGTGGCGCGCTCGTCGCTGCCCAGTTCCCAGAAACCCTGCGGCTTGAAGCCGAGTGCGCCTGCGAACAGCACGGCGGGAAAGGATTCGATGCCCGCATTATAATCGGCGCTCGCGGCATTATATGCGCGGCGGGCGGCGGCGAGCTTGTCCTCGACATCGGCCAACTCGTGCTGCAGCGTCTGGAAATTGGTATTGGCCTTGAGGTCGGGATAGGCCTCTGCCAGCGCGAACAGGTTCTTGAGTGCGCCGCCCAGCGCCATTTCCGCGCCCTGCGCCTCGGCCGGGCCATGGGCGGCCAGCGCACGGCCGCGGGCCGCGATCACCGCTTCGAGCGCGCTTTTCTCGTGCGCGGCATAGCCCTGGACGGTGCTCACCAGATTGGGGATCAGGTCGTGCCGTTGGCGCAGCCCGGCATCGATATCGGCCCAGCCCTGGCGGCAATTGGCGCGCAGCGACACCAGCCGGTTGTAGATCAGGATCACCGCCAGCAGGACGATGACGACGATGCCGAGTATGATCCATTCCATAGACAGTCCCCTGATATACGGCCTAGCATTACCATGGCGCTAGAGGCGGGGGAATGCCGGTGATCACAATAGCCGATGTCGATACGCTGCTGGCGGGCGAACTTGGCCAGTGGCTGCAGGCCCAGACGAGCGCACGCGAGGAGGCCAAGCGCAAGGCGGCAAAGCGCATGGTGGGGGGCCTTGTCCTGGGTGCACCATTCCTGCTGGGCTTCTTATGGGACGGTTTCTGGGGACAAGCCGTCGGTTTCGTCGGCCTTGCCATCATAGCCATCGGCTTCACCATGGGGGGCATCATCCGCCAGAACATGGTGAGCAGTCTGAAGCGCGAGATCAACAGCGCGCTCGCGCGCAGCCTTGGCGTCGAATACAGCCCCAAAGCCGCGTTCGGAGACGAGTTCAACCTCGCTTATGCCTATGATCTGCTCCCGGGCTATACCCGCAAGACCTGCGAGGATTGCTGGCAGGGCGAGATCGGCGGCACTCCTTTTCAGCTGTACGAGGCGCATCTCATCGAGCGGCGCGGGTCAGGAAAGAATCGGCGCGACGTCACGGTGTTCCGCGGTGTCATTCTCAAGATACGCTTCGCACGCGAATTCCATGGCGTGACGCTGGTCGAGCGCCAGCGCATGCGGCTGACCTGGTTCGGCGACAGCCAGACCAAGAACGGCATGAAGCTCGACCGGGTGAAGATGGTCGACCCCCGGTTCGAGGACACGTTCGACGTCTATGGCAGCGACCCGGTGGAGGCGCGGTATCTTGTTCACCCCGCCTATTGCGAGCGGCTGGTCGCGTTGGAGGACAAGTTCGAGGGCAAGGGCCTGAAGGCGCTGTTCCACAAGGGCGATGTCGTGGTGACCGTGAAAAGCGAAGATCTGTTCGAGAGCGCTTCGCTCAATCCCGATCGTGACCGCGAATTGCTCGGACGGACGATCGAACAGTTCCGGGCGCTGGCGGAAATGATCATCAGCCTGAATGAACGGCGCAGGGAAGGGGCTTCAACGTGAGGCATTCGTCACCCCCGTGAAGGCGGGAGTCCCGCTATTTCGAATGAGCGTAGAAAAACAGCGGGATTCCCGCTTTCGCGAGAATGACGAGGAAGTAACAGAAGTCTAAAGCCCCATGATCGCAGCGGCGATCCAGCGCTCCTCGGAGCGCAATATGCCCCATGCGCGGGCAGCGGCGCGGCTGTCCATCACCTCGACACCGATGCCGCGCTCTTCCATGGCGCGGATGAAGGCGCGGGGAGGGTGGGTCATGGTGCCGCCAGTGCCGAGCAGCATGAACTCGGGCGCCGGGTCGAGCGCCAGCACCTGGCCCATCGCGTCGATATCCAGCGCCTCGACCGCCGGTGCGTCCCAGGGCATGGCCGAAACCGGCGTCAGCACCAGCGCGCTGTCGACGCGACGCTGGCCCAGATTGTCGCCGTCGAGCTTGAAGCCGCGCGCGGTAAAGCCGGTAATCACCGGGCCGGACGCGCGCGGATCCTGAGTGAACTCAGCCATGGATCAGCCGACCAGCGAATCCGGCGATCACAGGCCTTCCTTGAGCTTCGCCTCGGCCTTGTCCGCCTCTGTCTGCTGCGGCACGAAGCTGTGCGGGCCGACACCCAGCCAGACGAGGATCGGGTTGGCCATGTAGATCGACGAATAGCAGCCGACGAACAGACCCAGCGTCATCGCGGCGGTAAAGCCGAAGATCACGCCCGGACCGATGAGCAGCAGCGCCATCAGCGCCATCAGCATGGTCAGCGAGGTCATCACCGTGCGCGACAGCGTCTCGTTGGTCGACAGGTCGAGCAGCGAGATCATGTCCATCTTGCGGTATTTGCGCAGGTTCTCGCGCACGCGGTCGAACACCACGATCGTGTCGTTGAGCGAATAGCCGATAATGGTGAGCAGCGCGGCGATGATGTTCAGGTTGAACTCGAGCTGGGTGAGCGCGAAGAAACCGAAGGTGATCGCGACGTCGTGGAACAGCGCGAACAGCGCCGCGACGCCGAACTGCCATTCGAACCGGAACCAGATGTACACCGCGATTGCGATCATCGCGAAGACCAGCGAATAGACGCCGGTGGTCAGCAGCTCTTCGGACACCTTGCCCGAGACCGAATCCACGCCGTCGATCCGCGCGCCTTGCGCCGCATATTCCTTGGTGATCATCGTGGTCACGCGCTTGGTGACGGCGTTGACCTCATCCGGATTATCGCCGTCCAGCCGCATGCGGACCGAGACCTGGTTGGGCTGGCCGAAGCGCTGGATGGTCGATTCGCCGAGGTTCAGCGCCTCGATATCCTCGCGCAACTCGGCCACCGGGGCCTCGGCCACCTTGTCGAACGTCACCTGGATCATCTGGCCGCCGACGAAATCGACGCCGAGGTTGAGGCCGCGCACCCCGACCAGCACCAGCGAGGCGATGATCGAGAAGATGCTGATGCCCATGGCGATGTGCCGCCAGCGCAGGAAGCGGAAATTGGTGTTGTCGGGGACAAGCTTGAGGAGCTTCATGGTTTCAAGCCTTCCTTAAATGTTCAGTTCGCGCGGACGTTCGCGCTTGAGCCACAGGGCGACGAACATCCGCGTCACGTACACAGCGGTCCAGACCGAGGTGACGATGCCGATCATCAGCACGACCGCAAAGCCGCGCACCGGGCCCGAGCCGAACAGGAATAGCAGCACCGCCGCGATGACATTGGTGATATTCGCGTCGAAAATCGCGCGCGAGGCTTCGGTATAGCCCACCTCGATCGCCTGGATGATCCGCCGCCCGTTCTTGCGTTCCTCGCGGATGCGTTCGTTGATCAGCACGTTGGCGTCCACCGCTGCGCCAATCGTCAGCACGAAACCGGCGATGCCGGGCAGCGTCAGCGTGGCGTTCATCAGCGCCATGATCCCCAGGATCAGCAGGATGTTTAGCACCAGCGCAATATCGGCATAGACGCCGAACCGGCCATAGGTGATGATCATGAACGCGAGCACCGCAAGCGTGCCGATGCCGCCGGCGATCAGGCCGAGCTGGATCGATTCCGTACCCAGATCGGGGCCGACCGAGCGTTCCTCCACGACCTTGAGCTCCACCGGCAGGGCGCCGGAGCGCAGCGCGATCGCGAGCTGGTTCGCGCTTTCGGTGGTGAAACTGCCCGAGATCTGCGCCGATCCGCCCAGGATGGGCTCGTTGATATTGGGTGCGGAGAGCACCTCGCCATCGAGGATGATCGCGAACGGCTTGTTGACATTCTCCTGGGTCAACCGCGCGAAACGCGCGCCGCCATCACGGTCGAAGGTGATCGACACGACAGGCTCGTTGGTCTGCGGGTCGAAGCTCGCCTGCGCATTGGTCAGCTTGTCGCCGCGAATGCCGCCCAGCCGGCGCACCGCGATCGGGGTGCCGCCCGCGGGATTGGTCGGATAGGGCACGATCTCGCTGCCCACCGGCGCGCGGCCCGCGGCAATATCCTCGGGGCTGGCAGCCTGGTCGACCAGCTTGAATTCCAGCTCGGCGGTCTGGCCGAGAAGGTCTTTCAGCGCCTGGGGATCGTCAAGGCCGGGCACCTGCACCACGATACGGTTGTCGCCCTGGCGGATGATGGTCGGCTCGCGCGTGCCCATTTCGTCGATGCGCTTGCGCACGACTTCGGTCGCGGTTTCCATCGCCTGGTCGAGCGCTTGGGTCAGACCTGCCTCGGTCGGGGTCAGCACGATGCGGCTCGTATCGCGCACCTCGATGTCCCAGTCGCGCTGGCCGGTCAGGCCCGCGCCGCTGGTCAGCGGAAGGATCAGCTCGCGCGCGGCATCGACTTGGGAAACGTCGCGTACCAGAAAGGAGAGCTTGCCGCCCTCGCGCGAGATGTCGCCGATGCCGATGCGCGGCTTGGCGCTGCGCATCGCGGCGCGAACGGTCTCTTCCATGTTCTGCAGGCGTTGCGCGGCGACATCCTTGGGGTCGCCCTCCAGCAGGATATGGCTGCCTCCCTGAAGGTCGAGCCCCAGGTTGATCTTTTCCTGCGGCAGGAACGAGGGATAATATTTGGCCGCGCCCGCAGGCAGCAGGCTGGGGATCGCCATCAGCACGCCCAGGGCGAGGATCAGGCTGATCGAGATCGTTTTCCAGCGCGGAAAATCTAGCATTCGTGTTGCTTCCTTGGCAGTGCTGGCTCGGACGCGGCGGTGAGCCTGGTCCGCTCAGCGCGGGCCGGATGTGCGCGCCATATATTCATGCGCGCAACAGGCGGCAAGGCGGCAGGTCGTTCCCGCTCGCCGCTCAGTCGTTGGCAGGCGCGCCGCCCGGCTGGATGACGTCGCTCAAGGTCGCCTTGACCGCGCGGACCTTGGCGCCACCCAGATCGATCTCGACATAGGCGTCGTCGACCTTGGTCACCTTGCCGACCAGACCGCCGCCGGTGATGACCTGGTCGCCGCGCTTGACTGCATCGATCTTGGCCTTGTGCGCCTTCATCTGGCGCTGCTGCGGGCGGATGATCAGAAAATAGAAGATCGCCAGCAACGGTACGAACATCAAAAGCTGGGTCCAGGCCGGTGCAGCGCCGGGGGCTGCGGCGGCCAGTGCGAGCAGGAGTGTCGAGTCCATGGGCTGTGATATCCGAATGTCTGAAAGGAAAAGGGGAGCGATTGGCCGATAAAAAGCCGGTCGCAGCGATGCGCGCGCCTATCATCATCGGCCGCGCAAGGCAATTGGCGATCACCTTGCGCCAACTTGTGCATCACGGGGTTGCCAAGCGCGCCGCATCGCCATATAGGCGCGCTTCGCTTTTGCCGCAGGCGCGGCCGAAGCCCAAGGTCGGGACGTAGCGCAGCCTGGTAGCGCATCACACTGGGGGTGTGGGGGTCGGAGGTTCGAATCCTCTCGTCCCGACCAATTCTTCGCCGCAACGCTGGTGCGGACGACTTACCCAAACATTTCCGTTTCGATCGTGCGCTGCATCGCGTCGCTGTAGCGCGGGCCGCTGACGGTGCGTTCGTTGATCAGTTCGTCGATGCGCGCTGCGGCTTCGGCGGGGATGGTCCAGTCTGCCCGCGCGAAGTTTTCTTCCATATGCGCGATCGATGCGGTGCCGGGGATGGCGACGATATGGTCGCCGCGCGAGAGCACCCAGGCGAGGGACAATTGCGCCGGTGTCACCTCCAGCTCGGCGGCGATCGCGTTGAACGCTTCCGCCAGTGCCCGGTTCTTCGGCCAGTTCTCGGCATTGAAGCGCGGCATTCCGCGGCGCAGGTCCTTGTCGGTCAGCGCGTCCGCGTTCTGCACGCCATTGGCCAGCACGCCGCGCGCTACCGGCGAGAAGGCGACGAACGTCGTGCCGAGCTCGGCGCATGCATCCAGCACGGCAATCTCGGGCTCGCGCGTCCAGGGCGAATATTCGGTCTGCATCGCCGCGATCGGGTGCTCCTTCGCCGCGCGGCGCAGCGTTTCGGCCGACATTTCGGACAGGCCGATGCTGCCGATCTTGCCCGCCCTGACCAGGTCGGCCATCGCGCCGACCGATTCCTCGATCGGCACGTCGCGATCGCGGCGGTGCATGTAATAAAGGTCGACATGATCGGTCTGCAGGCGGGTGAGCGACTCATCGATGCAGCGGCGGATCGTTTCGGGTCGGCAGTTGATGCCGCGCTTCTCGCCTTCGATGACGATGCCCATCTTGGTCGCCAGGAAGAATTCCCGCCGCCGCCCTTTCAGCGCCTCGCCGATCAGTGTCTCGTTGTGCCCCAGGCCATAGATATTGGCAGTGTCGAGATGGTCATAGCCCAGGTCCAGCGCGCGATGAAGCAGCGCGGTGGCGGTCTCGCGCGGAGGCAGATTGCCATAACCCCAGCTCAGCGACATGCAGCCCAGGCCGATCGCATGGACGGGGCGGTTGTTGATCGTGCGTGTGGTCACTGGTGGTTCCTGTAAAGGGAAGGAAGAGCGTTCGTGCCGACTGCGCTCGCACACCCGGCAAGCTCAGGTCAAGACGCTGATTCGGGCGTCGGGGCATCGGCGAGCGACGCTGATGCCTGTCTGTCCGAACCGGGTGCTGCTCACGCGCTTCAACGCCCCGCACGGCGTGCTGATGTCGGTTCGATTGGAAGGCCATGGGGCTCATTAAGTAACAGAAAAATAGGGGTATTCGTTCATCGTCTTGGCCCCTGGGGCCATGGCTGCAGCGCGCATGCAAAGCCGGCACTGGACATTCGTCTGCCCGGCTTTTTCGGGACAAAAGACACCTTGGCTGTCAGTATTTTATCCTCTTTTCGCCCCCTCACAAACCGGCTATATGCACGGTTCCCAAGGGTGCGGGGGAAAGGGGTCGGGCCGATGCGGCGTGTCCTTCCTGCGCCAGTGCAAGAAATAAATCTTGCCAGAGTCCCTAGGGTGTCGATACAACGCGGGCTCTTGTTTCCGCAACGAAGGGGAAAAGTACCATGAAGTCCATTCTCAAGCTGAGCCCGGTCTTCGCCGTCGCTGGCGTTCTGGCTCTCGCCGCTTGCTCGCCGGAAAAGGCTGAAGAAGCCCCCGCCGAAGAAGCCACCACCGAAGCTCCGGCTGAAGAAGCCGCTCCGGCTGCTGACGCCGGCATGGAAGCTGGCATGGAAGCCGGTGCTGAAGCTGGCGCCGAAGCCGGTGCCGCTGCTGGTGCCGAAGCTGGTGCAGAAGCTGCTGCTCCGGCCGCTGACGCTGCTGCTCCGGCCGCTCCGGCTGAAGAAAAGAAGTAAGCTTTACGCTCACTTCGCCTGAAAAGGCCAAGCCATAAAGACGCCCGGCAGCCTCGCGCTGCCGGGCGTTTTTGCGTTTTTGGCAATGGCGCGCTTCGGGCCGGGTCCGGCTGTCGTCATGTTTTCTTCACCTATGTTTACGGTCGATTAGGCTCTGTGCGCTATATCGCGTGGCGGTTGCACTCCTGCCGTTTTCCCCCCGGACGGCACCGAGCCAAGAACTAGGGTTGCTGGAGGCCGTTATGGCAGCGTTGACAGGCAGGCAGGGCCCGCATGGCGAGCAGGCAGCGGAACGTCGCTTCGCCATCCGCATCAACGTCAATATCGAGGCCGATCTGGTCGATCAGGGCCGTCGACACTGCACCGTTGCGCTGACCAACCTCTCGATCACCGGATGTCGCTTCGAAAGCGACCTCCCGCTGCGCATGCATGCACCGGTGACGCTCACCATCGATGGCGTGGCCCCGATCGAGGGCGAGATCGTATGGGCGGAAGGCAAGCTGATGGGGTGCCATTTTGCCGAGGCGCTGAGCCCGACGATCTGCAATCGGATCATCCGCACCCTGCGAGAGCGTCAGGAGCGCCGCTGAGACGACAGCAGCCGTGAAAAATGCCGGTGCAGCTCATCGGCATTGCGGTCCCACGTAAAATTGGCGACCGCGCCGCGCACCCGTTCGCGGTCGGGTGCCAGCGCCAGCAGTTCCCCGATCGCGGCCGCGAGCGCCTCAGGCGAGGGCTGCACGATCCGGCCTGCGACAGGATCGGTCAGCAGCTCGCCCGCACCGCCTGCATCACTAATGACGATCGGCGTACCGCAGGCCAGTGCCTCGACCCAGGCATTGGCGAGGCCCTCGGACCGTGACGGCAGAACCATGATGTCGGCTGCGGCGAGCCAGCGGGGCAAGTCGTCATGCGGCAGCGCGCCTGCAAAGATCACGCGCGCTTCCACACCCAGCTTCTGCGCCAGGGCGCGATAGTTGCTCTCCTGTTCGCCGGCACCCGCCAGCACCAGCGTCGCGCCGGGCAAGGCGGGCAGGGCCTCGATCACCAGATCCTGTCGCTTGCGCGCGATCAGTGCGCCAACGGTGATCAGCATCGGGCCTGATATTCCGAGCTCGGCCCGCAGCCCGTCATCGGGGCGGGGCGCAAAGCGCCGCTGATCGCAGCCGGTATAATGGACGGTGATCTTCTCCGCGGCCATGCCGAGCGCGACCATGTCGCTCTTCATTGCCGCCGAGACCGCAAGCAACCCGGCCGCGTCCAGCCCGGCATGCAGCACCTGCTCGCGCGTCTTCGGGTCGCTGCCCCAATGGTGGATATCCGCCCCGCGCGCCTTGACCGAATAAGGGATGGCCAGCCGCCGCGCGAGTTCGCGCGCTGCGGGGCCGTCGGGATAGAAGAATTCCGCATCGATCAGGTCGAACGGCTGCGCGAGGTGCAGTCGCTCGATCAGCGGCCAGATCGCGCGGACCATCAGCTTTGGCTGAAGATGGTTGCCAAGCCCGGGCAGGTGCAGGAAGTGCGGGCGATACACGTCCAACCCGCGCCAGGTTTCGCGAAAGGGCAGCTTTGCCAGGGCGCGATAGCGCGGATGGCGGGAGAGCGGCCAGGGGGGAAGGGCTTGCGGGCTGATCACGGTGATTTCGACATCGTCGCGGCCTGCGAGCGTTGCGGTCTGGCGCTCGACGAAGATGCCGAAATTGGGGCGCGCTGCATTGGGAAACAGCGTGGCAAGGGTCAGGATGCGCATCACCGCGCCAGCCTTATAGTGCGCGGATTAACGTTTCTGCCACTGCCAGCCAGGGTGGATCGCTGACCACTTGCTGGCGCGAGCCTGGGCCGGGGGGGAGGATCTGCATCCGCCCGCCTTCGCGTGCGATCAGCCGGCCAAAGACGAAGCGCCCCGCCGGGCGCGGCACCAGCACATCGCGGTTGAGCGCGCTGGCAAGCTCGGCCTGTTCGACCCGGCGCAGCCAGACCATGTCGCCGCTGCGATAATCGCCGATGCTGCCGATGACACGCACCGCGACGAGATTTTCCGCCGGCACGGGCGGCAGCGCCCGCTCGCTGCGCGTCGGTGCGCGTGCGCCGTCCGGAGAGAGCAGGGCCGCCAGCGGCAGATCGGCAGCCGCCGTGCTGCTGACCAATGCGCTCGATTCCACTTCGAGAGCCGCGGCGATGCGGTTCAGCCAGTCGAGCGACAACGTGCGCGTGCCCGTTTCGAGCCGCCCGATGGTCTGCGCCGTGGTCGGCGGGTCACAGCGCTGCGCCACCTCTTCGAGAGTCAGGTTGCGGGCGCGGCGTACATCGCGAATGCGGTTGATCATGACAGCAAGTCCTAACCTATATGGATAAATCTCTTTCCTACAATCCAGCCTCTGTGGCAAGTCCTTCATCCATCACGAACCATCAGGGGTGTTGATCATGGCGCAAGATCAGGGACCGCATGGCATGCGGGCAGAAGCTGGCAGGCTGCTTGCGGAAAAGGTGATCGAGGGCGAGACCGTCGGGCGCAGGGTCGATGGCGCGCGGCGGCCGGCGCGCTCGGTCACGGTGAACCTCGCCGAATCGCCGCTCGGCTGGCTGCTCGCGCGCGGGCTTATCGGCGAGCGGCAATTCGATGCGGGCGAGAAGCTGCGCAGCGACTGGGAGCGCGCGAACCTGTCGCCCTCGCTCACCATGCGCTGGGATGCCGCTCCGCGTTCAAGCGCACGCCGGGGCAGCGACGATCATCTCGAGCCGACCGAGCGCCAGACGGCCGCACGCCAGCGCTTCGATGCGGCGATGGCGGCGCTGGGGCGGGACCTCAACGATATTGCCTGGCGGGTGATCTGCTCGGGCGAGGCGATGCCGGTCGCGGAAAAGGCATTGGGCTGGCCGGTACGCTCGGGCCGCCTGGTGCTGAGGCTGGCGCTGGATCGGCTCGCCGATTTCTACCGGCTGCCCGGGTGAGGCGGGCGCAGTATATCTCCAGATTTCAGCCGCATGTTGCTCAGAATCGTCATTCCCGCGAACGCGGGAAGCCCGCTTCTGGCTCTACCGTGCTGACGAAGCGGGACCCCCGCCTTCGCGGGGGTGACGGCGTTTCAGCACTAAGTTCAGCTCACCGGCTTGCGCGGGGCCTTGGCCAGTGTGGTCAACACCCCGCGAAAGGTGCGGACCTCGTTGCTGTTCCATTGCGGCTTGGTCATCAGGTTGCGCAGTGTCCGGCGGCTGGTGGCAGCGCGGCTTTCGGGGAAGAAATAGTTCTTCTCCTCCAGCATGCCGCACAGCTGATCGAACATGCCGTCAAGCTCTTCCATCGGGGCGGGCGGATCGAGATCGACCTGGGGCGGCGAGGCGAGGCCCTGTCCGCCGGTCTTCGACCATTCATAGGCCACCAGGATCACCGCCTGGGCGAGGTTCAATGACCCGAATTCCGGATTGATCGGCACGGTCAGGATGTCGTGCGCGATCGCGACATCATCGGTTTCCAGTCCCGATCGCTCGGGGCCGAACAGGATCGCGCTGCGCCCTGGCGCGGCGACCATCGCGCGCGCGGCGGTCTCGGGCGTGACGACCGGCTTGGTCACGCCGCGCTTGCGCACCGTGGTTGCATAGACGTGATGGCAGTCCGCAACCGCTTGCGCGACCGTATCGAACACCTGGGCGCGTTCCAGCACCACATCTGCGCCCGAAGCTGCGGGGCCGGCGGACGGATTGGGCCAGCCATCGCGCGGCGCGACCAGGCGCATGTCGGTCAGCCCGAAATTGAGCATCGCCCGCGCCGCCTTGCCGATATTCTCGCCAAGCTGCGGACGGACCAGAATGAAGACGGGAGGAGGAACCAGCGTCTCAGGCACCGCCAACATCCTTCACCGTGCTCGCAAATTCCTCGAAATCCTTCGCCTCGCTGAAATCGCGATAGACCGATGCGAAGCGGATATAGGCGACCGAGTCGAGCATGCGCAGGCCGTCCATCACCATCCCGCCAATCTCGCGCGAATGGACCTCGTTTTCGCCCGAGGTCTCGATCTGACGCTGGATGCCCGAGACGAGCTGGTCGATCCGCTCCTGGTCGATCCCGCGCTTGCGGCAGGCGACCGCGACCGATTTCTCGATCTTGGCGCGGTTAAATGGTTCGCGGCGGTTCTCGCTCTTCACCACCATGATGTCGCGCAGCTGGATCCGCTCGAACGTGGTGAAGCGTGCGCCGCAGCTTTCGCACTGGCGGCGACGGCGGATGGCCGCCCCGTCTTCGGTGGGGCGGCTATCCTTGACCTGGCTGTTTTCGTGCGCGCAAAACGGGCATCTCATCGGTGAGCGTCAGCCTTCACGGACGCAGGCGCTTGTAGAGCATGAAGCCTGCACCCGCGAGCAGGCCGACCGGCCAGCTGACGACCGGCAGCACCGCGCCTGCAACGGCACCGATTGCGCCTGCGGTCAGCACGGGCTTGGTTGAAGGGTGCACCATGCCCTGCTTGGCCATGCCCACGATTTCCTCGCGGGCATCGGCGATCAGATCGCCCGAATTGTGTGGATCGTCAGGGTTCTGCATGGCTCAAAGCTCCGGATAGATCGGGAAGCGGTCGCACAGCGCCTCGACGCGCAGGCGGACGGCGGCCTCGACTTCGGGGTCGCCATGCTCACCCTTGGCGCGCAGACCGTCGAGCACGTCGGCGATCATGTCGCCGATCTCGCGGAATTCGGCGACGCCGAAGCCGCGCGTGGTACCGGCCGGCGAACCGACGCGGATGCCGCTGGTCTTGGTCGGCGGCAGCGGGTCGAAGGGGATGCCGTTCTTGTTGCAGGTTATGCCGGCGCGCTCGAGCGCCTCGTCGGCATCCTTGCCGGTGACGCCCAGCGGACGCAGATCGATCAACGCCAGGTGCGTGTCGGTACCGCCCGCGACCAGATCCGCGCCGCGCTCCTTGAGGCGGCTGGCCAGGGCCTTGGCATTATCGATCACCGCGCGCGAATAGCTCTTGAATTCCGGCGTCAGCGCCTCACCGAACGCTACCGCCTTCGCGGCGATCACGTGCATCAGCGGGCCGCCCTGCATGCCGGGGAACACGGCGGAGTTGAACTTCTTCGCCAGCGCCTCGTCATCGGTCAGGATCATGCCGCCGCGCGGGCCACGCAGCGTCTTGTGCGTGGTCGTGGTCGCGACGTGCGCATGCGGGAAGGGCGAGGGGTGGACGCCCGCTGCGACGAGACCTGCGAAATGCGCCATGTCGACATGCAGATAGGCGCCGACCTCATCGGCGATCTCGCGGAACTTGGCGAAATCGATATGGCGCGGATAGGCCGAACCGCCCGCGAAGATCAGCTTGGGCTTGTGTTCGAGCGCCAGGCGGCGGACCTCGTCATAATCGATCAGGTGCGTATCGGGGGTGACGCCATACTGGATCGCGTTGAACCACTTGCCCGACATCGCGGCGCGTGCGCCGTGCGTGAGGTGACCGCCCGCATCGAGCGACATGCCGAGGATCGTTTCGCCCGGCTTGATCAGCGCGAGCAGCACCGCGCCATTCGCCTGCGCGCCCGAATGCGGCTGCACATTGGCGAAACCGACGCCGAACAGCTTGCATGCGCGCTCGATCGCCAGCGCTTCGACCTCGTCCGAGGGGGCGCAGCCCTGATAATAGCGCTTGCCGGGATAGCCTTCGGCATATTTGTTGGTGAAGACCGAACCCTGCGCCTCGAGCACCGCTTTCGACACGATGTTTTCCGAAGCGATCAGCTCGATCTGCTTCTTTTCGCGGCGGACTTCCTTGGCAATCGCGGCCGCGACGGCGGGATCAGTCACGGCCAGACCTTCGCTGAAAAAGCCGGAAGAGCGGATTTCATTGATCGCGGTATTGGTCGACATGTCAGGCTCCATCGGGGAGGGTGAACGGGGTTGTATCAGGCGGGGGTCAGCTTGGCCACGCGGCGTTCGTGGCGGCCGCCCTCGAACGGGGTCGAAAGGAAGGCAGCAAGGCAATCCTTGGCGGCATCGATGCCGATCAGCCGTGCGCCCATGGCGATGACATTGGCGTTGTTGTGCTGACGCGAAAGCCGCGCCGACAGGTTGTCCGAGACGAGCGCGCAGCGGCAGGCCGGGTTGCGGTTGACCGCGATCGAAATGCCGATGCCCGATCCGCACAGCGCGACGCCGAATTCTGCCGCGCCGCTGGCGACATGCGCGGCGAGCTTGAAGCCATAATCGGGATAATCGACGCTATCGGTGCTGTCCGGGCCCAGATCGGTCACATCGTGTCCCTGCTCGCGCAACCATTGCGCAAGCTCGGCCTTGAGCGCGACGGCGGCATGGTCCGATGCCAGGGCGATGGTGACGGGCGTAGCGGTCATCGGGCGGTGCGATCCAGTAAAGCCAGGGTGCGGGCCGAATCCCGCCTCGCGCGCTATCTAGGCGAGCGAGGCCCATGATGCCACCAGTGATTGTGGGTGGGTGGCAGTTTTGTGACTCGAGACGTTGCGATCACGAGACGCCTCTCCCTCGATGGGAGAGGCAGCGAGACTTGGCGACGAAGGAGCCTAGTCGCAGCGGTGAGGG
>NZ_LSIS01000543.1:0-1216 GCF_001556365.1 Blastomonas sp. CCH1-A6
CGGGCAAGGGCTTTGCGGTCGTCGCCAACGAGGTCCGGGCGCTTGCGCAGCGCTCGGCCGATGCCGCCAAGCATATCAAGGAACTGATCAGCGAGAGCTCGCGACAGGTCAATCGCGGGGTGGAACTGGTCGGTCAGTCGGGCGAGGCGCTCGACAGCATCGTCGGCAAGGTGGCCGAGATTGCCAGCCTCGCCGCGAACATTTCCGAGCTCGCCGCCGCACAGTCGAACAGTCTGCAACAGGTGAACACTGCGGTCAGCGAGATGGACAAGATGACGCAGCAGAATGCCGCGATGGTCGAGGAATCGACCGCCGCTGCGCGCAGCCTGGCGACCGAGGCCGATCAGTTGACGGGGCTTGTCTCGCGCTTCTCGCTGGAGGGCGGCCCCGTCGCGCGGGGATCGACGGTGCGTGAAATGCCCCGGCATGCCATATCGCGCCGTCCCGCCAGACCCGCTGCTCGGACAATGACGCAGGGCAATCTCGCCATGGCCATCACCACCGATCCCTCCGAGGATTGGTCGGAATTCTAAGGGGCCGATGGCAGGGGCAGATGCACCATGCGTCATCCCATGTCGCCAACGGCGCCCGGTCGATGTGCCGATAGCGCTATCGGCACATCGACCGGGCGCCGTTGGCGACATGGGATGACGCATGGTGCATCTGCCCCTGCCATCGGCCCCTTAGAATTCCGACCAATCCTCGGAGGGATCGGTGGTGATGGCCATGGCGAGATTGCCCTGCGTCATTGTCCGAGCAGCGGGTCTGGCGGGACGGCGCGATATGGCATGCCGGGGCATTTCACGCACCGTCGATCCCCGCGCGACGGGGCCGCCCTCCAGCGAGAAGCGCGAGACAAGCCCCGTCAACTGATCGGCCTCGGTCGCCAGGCTGCGCGCAGCGGCGGTCGATTCCTCGACCATCGCGGCATTCTGCTGCGTCATCTTGTCCATCTCGCTGACCGCAGTGTTCACCTGTTGCAGACTGTTCGACTGTGCGGCGGCGAGCTCGGAAATGTTCGCGGCGAGGCTGGCAATCTCGGCCACCTTGCCGACGATGCTGTCGAGCGCCTCGCCCGACTGACCGACCAGTTCCACCCCGCGATTGACCTGTCGCGAGCTCTCGCTGATCAGTTCCTTGATATGCTTGGCGGCATCGGCCGAGCGCTGCGCAAGCGCCCGGACCTCGTTGGCGACGACCGCAAAGCCCTTGCCCG
>NZ_LSIS01000544.1:0-5051 GCF_001556365.1 Blastomonas sp. CCH1-A6
GTATCATTTTGCCCGCGGTTTCAAGAACTCGCTTGGCCGACCACCTTACCAGTATCTGATGCTGTTGCGCATGGAGCGAGCGCGGGATCTGTTGCTGAGCTCGACCATGTCTGTCACGCAGATTGCCCTGTCGGTCGGCTATGATACGCCCCAGGCATTTGCCCGGGCCTTTCGGCGCATCCATGGTATCAGCCCAAGTCATTTCCGGATTGATCGAGCGAACTGCCCCCGAGGAACTTGGCTTCCGAAGCAAATGTGCTAGCATTGCATGCGGGGTGAGGCTGTTTTCCGGGGTGGGCGGTGGACGGTGTCGATTTCGACGATTACCGGCTGACCGATGGCGTTGCGCCATTCATCGCCGCGCATCAGCTGGTCGCCGATGACCCGGCTGTCCAACTGATCGAATTGCACCAGCCAGCGGGCGATTTTTCCGATCCTCCGCTGAATGATCTTGTCATCACGGTGGGATTGTCGATGCACCGGACGTCTTATCGCAATGGCAGCTTCCGCTTTTCGGGGACGGCGGTTCCAGGCCAATGGTCGCTGCTCGCCCGCGGTGAAGCCAATGCAATCGTGATTGATGATTCCAATCATTTCAGGGCACTTGCCGTCGATGGCTTGCTTGCCGATACGTTGCTGGACCGCATGTTCGATGGGCGCCCGCCCGATATAGCCAAGCTGCACGCGGTGCAGGGCAGCAACGGGGTGCCTAAATTGATCGAAAGGCTGTGGCGACTGTCGTCGGGCAGTCACGCCTCGGCGATCACGACCCTTTACCGGGATTCCGTGATTGTGACCCTGCTGGGGGAATTGGCCGCACTGAATGGCGAGGCAGCCAGGCTGACACGTGGCGGGCTGGCGCCCTGGCAGGAGCGGCGCGTGAACGACTATCTTCAGGCAAATTTTTCGCGCGACATCACCTTGCTTGAACTGGCATCGCTCTGCAGCCTGTCACCCGATCATTTTTCCCGCGCATTCAAGCAGAGTTTCGGCGTGGCTCCGCAGAAATACCAGATGCTGCTGCGATTGAATGCTGCGCAGACTTTGCTGTTGCAGCCGGACCTTTCCATTGACACCGTGGCTGTCTGTGTCGGCTACAAGGGCCAGGCCGGGCTCAACAAGCTGTTCATACGCGAACTAGGGGTGACGCCTCTGAATTATCGCCGCCGCATGGTCTGAGTGCCCGGTCAGGCGAGCATGCGCGTGCTATGCCCGAAATGGCGCAAGAATCGCTCCTCCCGAGCAAGCCCGGCACCGCTGGCACCTCCATGCTCTGCTATGGACTGCAGGCGCTGAAGCAAGGAAGCGCGTCTGACCGCCACCTTGCGACATCCAAGGAGTGCTCCAGATGCCGACCGCATTGCCAATCCCCGGTTCCTCGCTTCTTTCCCCTGCCGATCATGTGCTCATCCTGATCGACCACCAGTCGCAAATGTCCTTTGCCACGAAATCGATCGACGCGGTCATGCTGCGCAACAACGCTGCACTGGTGAGCCGGGCAGCCCGCATTTTCGAGGTTTCGACAATTCTGACCACCGTTGCTGAGAAGACGTTCTCCGGCCCCATGTTCGACGAGATCAAGAGCCAGTTTCCGGGTGAGGAGGTGATCGACCGGACCACCATGAACACCTGGGAAGATCCCCGGATCGCCGACCGTATCAACGCCATCGGCAAGTCGCGAATTGTGCTTGCAGGGCTGTGGACCAGTGTCTGCATTGTAGGGCCGGCGCTGTCCGCTATCGACCAGGGCTTCGAGGTCTTCGTGCTCGCAGATGCTTGTGGCGACGTTTCCGATGAAGCGCATGACAGGGCAATGGACCGTATGGTCCAACTAGGCGCAACGCCGATGACCTCTTTGCAGTACATGCTCGAACTTCAGCGCGACTGGGCGAGAGGCGAAACCTATGATCCTGTCGTGCATGCCGCGATAGATCATGGCGGAGCCTATGGGCTCGGGCTGATATACGCCAAGGCGATCTTGGGCGCCGACGCACGCGAAGGCTGATCGATTAAACGTACAAGGTCACCTCCGCTCCTGTCCGCCCCCAGGTATTGGTGACCGGGCCGGCCGCTTCCAAGCCTCCCGAAGGCCGGCCCACCTCCTTCATTCAGGCCCTTCTGCAATGGTGAAGCCATGAAGATATATCTGTTCTCGCTTGGTGCCGGCTTGCTTGTGGGCATTATCTATAGCCTGCTGGGCGTCCGCTCGCCGGCGCCACCCGTTGTAGCATTGCTTGGCCTGTTGGGCATGCTGGTGGGAGAGCAGATCCTGCCATTTGCGATGCGCGTATATCGGGGCAATCCCGATGTGATGGCAGAGACGCGGGCCGACTGTTCGGAGCATATTCTGGGCGCGTTGCCAGCGCGCCCCGGGCTCCGCCGTCGGGATAGCGACGCATGATGGACCGCAGGGCGGTGTCTGCAGGCCTCGCCTTGACCGGCTTGCTAGGAACGATCGAGGGCAAAGCCATGGCGGAAGATGCACGATATACAGGCACCATCCTATTCAACGGGAAATTCACGACGCTGGACCCGCAGAACCCCGCCCCTCAGGCGATCGCCATAAAGGAGGGTCGGTTCCAGGCTGTGGGAGATTTTTCTGATGTCATCGCCCTGCAGGGACCCGGCACCCGGATGATCGACTGCAAGGGCCGGCGCGTGATACCGGGGCTGTGCGACAACCACATCCATGTCATTCGCGGAGGGCTGAACTTCAATCTGGAACTGCGCTGGGATGGTGTCCCCAGCCTGGCTGATGCGATGCGCATGCTGAAGCAGCAGGTCGACCGCACCCCAGCTCCGCAATGGGTCAGGGTTGTTGGCGGCTTCAGCGAGCACCAGTTTGCCGAGAAACGCCTACCCAGCCTGGCTGAAATCAACGTCGTCGCACCCGACACGCCGGTATTCATCCTGCACCTTTACGACCGCGCCTTGCTCAATGGCGCTGCTCTCAGGGCAGTGGGCTATGATCGAGACACACCCGACCCGCCGGGCGGCGTGATCCAGCGCGATTCCCAGGGCAACCCAACTGGGCTGCTGATTGCTAGCCCCAATGCCTCCATCCTTTATGCCACACTGGCCAAAGGGCCGAAACTGCCTCTCGACTATCAGCTCAATTCCACCCGACATTTCATGCGGGATCTCAACCGGCTGGGCGTGACCAGCGTTCTGGATGCTGGCGGGGGTTACCAGAACTACCCGGAAGACTATGCGGTTATCGAACAGCTCCATGAACGCGGTCAGCTGACGCTGCGCATCGGCTACAATCTGTTCACGCAAAAGCCCCGGGAGGAGAAGGAGGATTTCCTGCGTTGGACCCGCAGTGCCCGACATCACCAGGGCGATGACTATCTGCGTCTCAATGGCGCGGGCGAAATGCTTGTCTTTTCGGCTGCGGACTTCGAGGATTTCCGTATGCCTCGGCCGGACATGCCGCCGAACATGGAAGATGATCTCGAGGAGATCGTCCGGATCCTCGTTGCCAACCGTTGGCCGTGGCGGATGCATGCTACCTATGAGGAGACGATCGTCCGGGCTCTCGACGTGTTCGAGAAGGTCAACAGGGAGATGCCGTTCGACGGCCTGCACTGGTTTTTCGACCATGCCGAAACGATCACCCCACGCTCGATCGACAGGGTGGCCGCACTCGGCGGCGGCATCGCGTTTCAGCACCGCATGGCCTATCAGGGCGAGTATTTCGTCGAGCGCTATGGTGCCGAGGCAGCAGAAGCGACGCCGCCTTTCCGACGCGTACTGGAAAGTGGCGTGCGGACCTCCGCAGGCACCGATGCGACGCGCGTGGCGAGCTACGATCCCTGGGTAAGCCTGTCCTGGCTCGTCACTGGCAGGACGATGGGGGGCATGCGGCTTTATCCGCATCGCAACCTGCTCGATCGACATGAAGCGCTGAGAATGTGGACCCAGCACGTCGCCTGGTTTTCGGGCGAGGAGGGGCGCAAGGGACAGATCAAGCAGGGGCAGTTGGCCGATCTAGCGGTACTGAGCCAGGATTTCTTCGAGATTCCTTCCGATCGTATCCGCCAGACCGAATCCGTGCTCACAATTGTCGGTGGCAAGCCAGTCTATGGGACTGGCAACTTTGAAGGCTTGGCAGAACCGCCGCCGCCGCCAATGCCCGACTGGTCGCCGGTCGCCCGGTTCGGTGGCTATCACAAGGCCGAAGGGGCGACTTCGGTCAGCCTGCAAACGGCACAGTCGGCCTGTGGCTGTGCTACACCGTGCGCGGTTCATGGTCATGAGCATGCGCGAGCGACCCAGGTTCCGGTCAGCGATTTCAAGAGTTTCTGGGGCGCTCTCGGCTGCGCATGCTGGGCGGTGTGAGCGCGAGCCTTTCATCGCCGCGGCCCGTTCCGGCCGACCTTGCCGGGCTGCTCGCCTTTGTGTCCGGCTATGTCGACACTGCTGTCTTTATCCATATGCAGGGACTTTTCGTCGCGCATGTCACCGGCAATTTTGTTCTGCTTGGTGCGACACTAGCCAGCCAGAGTGGGGGTGGGGCAGAGGGACATTATGGATCGGTCTGGGTCCAGTTCGCAGCCTTGCCTGCCTTCTTTCTAGTTGCTGTGTTCGCTGGCCTTGCGGCTAGCCAAATTTCAGTTAACCGCAGACTATCGTTGCTGCTGTGGCTTGCCAATCTGGCGGTGGCGCTGACAGGCGGCATTGCACTGTTCCTTGGGACAGGGCCCTGGGATACTGGCTTGGCGCTTGCGCTGGCAGGGGCGATGGGCATGCTCAACGCCGTTCACAGGCTGGTACCGGCCATCGGGCCACCGTTCACGGTCATGACGGGCAATGTAGCAGCGCTGGCGCTGGCCTTGGCAGGTCGAATGAGTCAGGCGCTTTCCGCTACGCCCGAGCCATCGGCATCGGGCAAGATCATGATATCTGTTTGTGCATTTGCTGGCGGTTGCGCGCTGGGCGCTCTTGCCCAGTCCTGGCTTGGGATGGGATCGGTTCTCCTCCCCGCCATCCTTCTCGCGGGTCGCCTGATGGTCCTGCGATGACAGCCTTCCTCGCGCTGCTGCTGGCGG
>NZ_LSIS01000545.1:0-2885 GCF_001556365.1 Blastomonas sp. CCH1-A6
CCCCTTCAGGGGAGAGGGAAGAGCCGCGTAGCGGCGAAGGGAGAGGGGCAGGTGAGCGGGGCATCCCCTTCTCCCCAACCCTCTCCCCTGAAGGGGAGAGGGAGTTGAACATGCAACCGCTTGAAAGCATTGAGCCGCTGGGCCATGCCATTGCCATGTTGCTGCCCGGCATTGCCGCGCGCGCGGACGAGATAGAGCAGACGCGGCATCTTCCTGCCGATATTGCGCAGTCGATGGCACAGGCCGGTGCGTTCAACATCCTGCGGCCCAAGAGCCTGCAGGGGCTGGAACTGACGCCGATGGAGATGGTCGCGGTGCTGCACGCCATCGCACGGGCCGAGGCAAGCGCAGGCTGGTGCGCGATGATCGGGTCGACCACCGCGCTCAACGCGGCGTATCTCGCGCATGACGTGGCGAAAGAAATCTATGCCGACCCGCATTCGATCACCGGCGGGGTGTTCGCGCCGATGGGCCGCGCCGACGACATGGGGGACCATTATGTCGTCTCGGGCCGCTGGCAATGGGGATCGGGCAGCGCCAATTGCGACTGGCTGTCGGGCGGCGCGATGATCTTCAAGGATGGCGAGCTTCAGCGGTTCGACAATGGCGCGCCCTATCACCGGATGATGATCTTTCCGGCGGATCAGGCCGAACTGCTCGATACCTGGCATGTCATGGGAATGAAGGGCACCGGCTCGGGCGACTTTACCGTCAAGCAGATCATCGTTCCCAAGGAGCGCAGCGTCTCGCTGATCGCCGACAAGCCGGTCGAGCCGGGCGCGCTGTACCAGTTCCCCATATTCGGCCTCCTGGCCCTGGGCGTCGCCTCGGTGGCGCTGGGCAATGCGGCAGGCGCGCTCGACGAGATCGAGGCGCTCGCAAAGGCCAAGAAGCCGCAAGGGGGCCAGCGCAGCCTTGCCGAACGCGGGGTGGTGCAGACCGAACTGATGCGCGCGCAGGCGAAGCTCGGCGGAGCCGAAGCCTATTTGCGCGAATGCGTCGAAGCGTGCTGGCACGGCGCAACCACGCGCGGAGAGCTATCGCCCGAGGAGCGCGCGCTGCTGCGCCTCGCCGCGACCTACGCCACCGAGACCTCGGCCGAGGTCGCCAAGACCGCGTTCACCATCGGCGGCGGCAGCGCGGTCTACATGACCAGCAACCTGCAGCGCCGCTTCCGCGACGCGCATGTCGCGACCCAGCATATCGCCACCGCGAGCAGCGTGTACGAGCTGGTCGGCCGGGTGGCACTGGGCCTGCCGACCGACCTGGCGATGCTCTAGCCTCGCTCGGGCTCAGGCCAGCAGCGAGACATTCCCTCCGGCTGCGGTCGTGTCGATGCAGACATGGCGCTCGTGCACGCAGCGCGCAGCGAAACTCGCTTCGGTGAGCAGCGGCAGCAGTGCCCCGTCGCGCGCGGCTAGCGCCTTGCGGATCGCGCGCTGGTCGTCGCCCTGGCTCCATGCGGCCACCGCATCGAAGCCCTGGATCCGCTGCAGATCGGCGCGCTCGATAAAGCCGTCGATGGCATGCGGACCCTTGGCGCCCGGCACCACGATCAGCGCCGCACAACCCTCGCCGCGCGCGATTTCCGCCTGCTGCGTCGCCGCTTCGACGGTCGGCCCCAGGCACAGCACGCGCCCACGCGCGAAGGTCGAGAGTATGTTCGATTCGCCCGTCGGCCCCGGCATGGTCTGCGTGTCGAGCGGCAGCTCGGTGACGCGCGGCAGCGCAGCGAGCGCAGCCTCCACCTCGGCCTGGCCGGCGATCCGGGTCAGCGGCGGCAGGTCGAGCTGCGGTCCCTCGGCGGCCGCGAAGCGCGGCAGATAGCGCGGCCCGCCCGCCTTGGGGCCGGTGCCCGACAGGCCCTCGCCACCAAAGGGCTGCGCGCCGACCACGGCACCGATCTGGTTGCGGTTGACGTACATGTTGCCCGCATGGATGCGCGCGGTGATCGCGTCGACACGGGCATCGATGCGCGTCTGCAGCCCGAAGGTCAGGCCATAGCCGCGCGCGTTGATGCGGGTCACCAGATCGTCGATCTCGCCCGCCTCGAAGGTCGCGATGTGCAGCACCGGGCCGAAGATTTCCTCGGCCAGATCCTCGATACCGTTCACAGCGATCGCGGCGGGGCCGACGAACCAGCCGGTCTCGGGCGAATCGAGCTGCTTGAGCAATCGCCCGTCGCGACGCGCCGCCTCGATATGCGCGGCGATCTTCTCGCGCGCCGACTGGTCGATCACCGGGCCGACATCATTGGCCAGCCACCACGGATCGCCCAGCGTCAGCGCATCCATCGCGCCGAACAGCATCTCCTTCAGCGATTCCGCAATATCGCGCTGGACATAGAGCATGCGCAGCGCCGAGCAGCGCTGGCCCGCCGACTGGAAGGCCGAGGCGACGATATCGCGAACCGCCTGTTCGGGCAGTGCGGTCGAATCGACGATCATCGCGTTGAGCCCGCCGGTCTCGGCAATCAGCATCGCATCGGGGGCGCAGCCTTCGGCCATCGCGCGATTGATCGCCTGTGCGGTGGCGGTCGATCCTGTGAAGCAGGTGCCGGCGATCGCCGGATCGCTGCTCAGCACCGCGCCGATCACCCGGCCCGGCCCCGGCAGAAGCTGCAGCGCGGTGACGGGGACGCCCGCCTCGTGCAGCAACCGCGTGGCGAGATGCGCGATCAGCGGGGATTGTTCGGCCGGCTTGGCGAGCACCGCATTGCCCATGGCAAGCGCGGAGGCAATCTGGCCGGTGAAGATCGCCAGCGGGAAGTTCCACGGCGAGATGCAGGTGATGATGCCGCGCGGGCTCGACGCGGGTGCGGCCAGCGCCTCGGCCGCGTAATAGCGCAGGAAATCGACCGCCTCGCGCGAGAGGCGGGCAAATGC
>NZ_LSIS01000546.1:0-2695 GCF_001556365.1 Blastomonas sp. CCH1-A6
CGAGCTCGAGCATCGCGTCGATGGGACGGTGCCGATCACGCTACGCGAGGAAGCGGCGCAGATCTATGCCTGGGACGAGGAGGAAGGCGCACCGGTCCAGGCGAACAACGGGCTTGGCTATAACCGGGCCGAGAACCCCATCGTCATCGCCATCGACGACAGCGGCGCGGTCATCCCTACCCCGGGCAGCCCGATCGTCAGCACCGTGCGCAACGAGTTCGGCGAGCCGCGCGATCCGGCGCAGTTGCTCAACAGCTCCCTGACCGCCACGCAGGGCGGTCGCATCGGCTATGATGGGCAGGAGGGCCGGGTCGAGGTTATGCGGCTCACCCCTCGCCTGCTGGAAACCGCGCCCGCATCTGCGATCACGCAGGTCGATAGCGATATCGACAGCCTGCGCCGCGCCATCACGCTGGCACTGCGCGAGACAACCGGTGTGCGCAAGACGCTGCGCGACGCGGGGGTCTATGTCGATCCGGCCAATGGTCAGGTCAAGATCAGCGCGATCGACCAGACGGCGGAGAGGTTGAACGAGGTAGGCATCATCCTCGACGCGCAGGCGGCGACGATCAATCTCAAGGCCAGCACCAATTACGTCGACGAGCAGATCATCCTCGCCGTGCTCAACCCCGAGCAAGCGGCGGAACTCGGCCCGCTCATCACCCGCTTGACGCAGGCCGAAACCGATATCGACGGCCTGAACGCGACGATCATCACCAAGGCATCGGTCGTGGACCTGAACACGCTCGGCGGCCGCGTGACCACCGCAGAGACCGATATCGACGCGCTGCAGGGCGAGATCACGCTCAAGGTCAGCAACACGACCTTCGATGCGCTGGCCGATCGCGTGACCACCGCTGAGACGCAGTTGGAAGCCATCCCCGACGCGGCATCGATCACGAACTCTGTCAACGCCACGCGCCTCGTGCAGCGCCAGGCCGACGACCTCACCGATGCGAACATCCTTGGGTTGATCCTCGGCGACCGGGCCAAGCGTGACCAGGTGGCTGCGATCGCTGCGGCGCGGAACGAGCTGGGCGCGCAGATCACCGAAGGAGACGAGGCGCAAGCGCGGTTCGCCGTGGCATTGCAAGCGCGCGTCGGTGCGGCGGAGAGCTCGATCGCGACCGAGAGCCTCACCCGTGCCAATCAATTCGGGTCGCTCGCCCAATCGCTGACCTCCTTGCAGGCCTCGTTCGATGCCGAGGTGGGCACGCTGCAGGGCAATATCGACGCGCTGGCGCAGGTCGTCACCGACGAGACGGGCGCGCTGTCCACGACCATCAGCGAGGTCAGCGCGGCGCTTACGCAGGAGATCGAGGATCGCGGGGAGGCGGTCGATACGGTCGATGCGCGCGTGACCTCGGTCGAGGAGGCCAGCATCGAGCGGGATGGCGAGATTCGCGGCCTAATCACCCGCCAATCGACGGCCATTCGCGGTTCGCAGGAGGAGGCGGCGCGCTTTCAGGATGGCGTCATCAGCGGGCTGTTGCTCGGCGACCGCGCGGCGCGCCAGGCGAACCAGCAGATTGCATTCGCGCGCGAGGAAATCGTCACGCAGCTGACCGACCTCGAAAGCGGCTTCGCGTCCAGCCTGTTCGCGCTGGGGCTGCGCATCGGCGAGGCGGAGGGCTCCATTCGCGAGCTTGACCGGATCGTCATTGAGAACAACACGACGCTGGTGCAGAGCATCGACACGCTCACGCTCAGCACCACGGTATCGATCGGAGCGGTCGCCAGCAGGGTCGATACGGTAGAAACTGATGTGTCGAACACCATCGGGCGCGTGGACACGGTGGAAACCGACGTGTCGAACACGATTGGACGGGTCGATGGCCTTGAGGAGGATTTGCCCGCTGGACTGGCAGCTGAGGCAGCGGCGCGCACGATAGAGATTGCAGGCGCGATCACCAGCGAGCGCGTGCTGTGGCAGGAAGGCGACAGCATCCTCGCGGGAAGCATCACAACGCTATCGACGACGGTTGACGAGAACACGGCCACGCTGGCGATTTACGGCGAAAGCATCGACGGGTTGGAAGCGCGCGGCGGCATCCGGTTCGACATTAATGGCCGGGTGAGCGGCGTTGGCGTAACCGCGACTGCGGCGACAACCAAGTTCTCTGCGGTTGTTGACCAGTTTGAGCTGGTCGATCCTGACACCAACTTCAAATATTTCGAGGCCACCGAAGGCGGCGTCGTCATGCGCAACGTCGAGGTCGATAAGATCAAGGCGAACGTGGTCGATGCTGCCAAGCTGACCGGCGCGGCGCTGGGTGAGACGGCGCACGCATACAACGAGAACGCCGTCAACACCTCCGGCACAAGCTGGGTAGAGGTCATTTCCGTGGGCCTGACCCCTCTGCACGGACGACCAATCAAGCTCGAATTCGCTGCCCTGATGAAGGACATCGTGGATGCAAATACCAAGCTGAACGTCCGTATCGTGCGCGATGACGGCACCGTAATTTACGGGGGTTCAAGCGGCGCTGAGTTCCACATTCAAGATGAGGGCACGCAAATCTACGTCCCGATCATCGACAGCGTGACCGCTGGCCGCGCGACGACCTGGGCCATGCAGTTCGCCAAATCCACCGAGCCTAGCGTCACCGTCTCTGCATCTTTTCGGTTCGCGCAGGCCGAAGAGCTGAGCCGCATCAACCTGCAAGCCTCGACCATCGTCACGGGTGGCGGTGGC
>NZ_LSIS01000547.1:0-5420 GCF_001556365.1 Blastomonas sp. CCH1-A6
ATGGACGATTTCGATTGTGACGTGCTGATTGTCGGCGGCGGGCCGACCGGAGTGACGCTCGCCTCGCTTCTGGCAGGGCGCGGCATATCGGTGATCGTTGCCGAGAAGGAGACGGGCATCTTCCCCCTCCCCCGTGCGGCGCATATCGACCATGAGGGGATGCGCATCCTGCAGGAGGCGGGCGCGGCCGAGGCGGTCATGGCGACCAGCCGCCACACCAGCCGCTACGAATTCCGCAACGCGAACGGCAAGGTGCTGCTCTGCTTCGACGGGGCTGACCGGATCGGCCCGGGCGGATGGCCGGTGGCCAACATGATTCACCAGCCCTCGGTCGAAGCCGCGCTCCGCGCCTCGCTCGCCGAACGTGCGCCCGATGCGCTGCGCAGGGGGTGGGAGATGGTCGGCTTCGCACAGGACATTGAGGGGGTCACCGCCCGTTTTGCAACGCCGCAAGGCGAATGCTCCGTGCGCGCGCGCTGGCTTGTGGGGGCTGACGGAGCACGCAGTCCGGTCAGGAAGGCCTGCGCCATCGCCTTCGAGGATCTGGGCTTCGAGGAGCCCTGGCTCGTCGTGGACGTCCTGGTCGACGATCCATCGCGCCTGCCAGCCGCCAATCTCCAGATCTGCGATCCCGCGCGTCCCACGACCTGCGTCCTCATGGGCGAAGGCCGCCACCGCTGGGAGTTCATGATCCTGCCCGGCGAGAGCGCCGAGGCGATCAGCACCCCTGCTTCGGTGGAGCGTCTTCTTACGCCGTGGAATGTGGCAGGCGCTGTCAGGACCGAGCGGACGGCCGTTTATACGTTTCGGGCCCGCATCGCCGAACAATGGCGCAAGGAACGCGTTCTCCTCGCCGGAGACGCCGCCCACCAGACCCCGCCATTCGCCGGCCAGGGCCTGTGTTCGGGGCTGCGCGACGCGGCCAACCTTGCATGGAAGCTGGCCGAATCAGTGAAGGGCGGGGCCTATGCGACGCTGCTCGACACCTACCAGCCCGAACGCGCGCCGAACCTGCGCGCGACGATCGACATGGCGATCATGATGGGCCGCATGGTGTGCACGACCAGCCGGGTCGGCGCGGTCGTGCGCGATGCCAAGCTCGGCCTGGCCCGGATGCTCGGCAAGCTCCCCGATGCACCGCCAGCCTATCCACCGCTGGCAACGGGCGCCATCATGAGCGGCGCATCGGCGGCGGGCAGTTACTTCCCGCAAGCCATTGCGAGCAACGGCGCTCGCCTCGACGATGTTCTGGGCCCGGACATGGCACTCATCAGCCGCAGCGCGCTGGCAGAAGAGCCACTCGCCCCCTTCGCGGATGTCTTGCGTGAATGGCTCGACAGCCATCGGGCCGATGCGGTGCTGATCCGGCCGGATCGTTATGTGTTCGGGGCAGGCGATGCCTACGAACTAAAGCAACAGTGGCACACCGCGCTGCGGGCCGCTTGAACGAGCCGGAAAAGCGCGAAGCGCACGAAAATTGGCGGCAATGGTCCAATCGGGGAACGCCGTCGCATTGCATCTGCCACTGACAGCGCGATCGTTTTTCGGCCTGGCATCTATCGTCGCGTCGCCCAAGCCGGTATGTCTGCCAGCAAGGACCACGTCTTGCGGGGCTGACCATCCTGACCTTGCCTGGAGCCGAACTCCTCTATGACCGCCGACCCATCCGAGACCGTCAAGGTCGCCAGCTACAACATCCGCAAGGCCGTGGGCACAGATCGCAGGCACAATCCGGAGCGCATCATGCGCGTCCTGGCTGAAACCGGCGCAGATATCGCCGTGCTCCAGGAGGCCGATCGCCGTCTTGGCGAACGTCCCAGTGCATTGCCCGCCGGCCTGGTCGAGGAGGCCGGGTGGCAGGTGGTGCCGGTCGCGACCAGCCGCAACGGAATTGGCTGGCATGGCAATGCGATACTGGTGTCGCCGCGGATCGACATAATCCGCGGTGCGCGTCTGAAGCTGCCGATGCTCGAGCCGCGCGGGGCGGTCCTCGCCGACCTTGCGATCGGCAGCCAGCCGCTGCGTATCGTGGGCGCGCATCTTGACCTCTCGGGCCTTTGGCGGCCGCGACAGATCAGGGCTCTCGGCCATCATGTCGAAGGGCAGGACCAGCCCCTGCCGACGCTGATTGCGGGCGATTTCAACGAATGGCGCGGCTTGCCCGCAGGTTTCCAGCATCTTGCGCGCAATTTCGAACATGTCCGGCCCGGTCCAAGCTTTCCGGCGCGCTGGCCGGTGGCGCATCTTGACCGGATGTTCGCGTCGCCCGAACTGACGGTCGAGGATGCAGCCGTGCATCGCAGCGCGCTTGCGGCATCCGCTTCCGACCATCTGCCGGTCTGGGCCAGGCTCAAACTGCCCGTCATGCGCAAGCCGGATGGTGCATGAGCATTCTTGGCCTGATCGCGGGCGGTCTGATTTCTGCATGGCTGGTCTTGCGCCTGGTCTTTGCCTTGCCCGATCGCCCATCCGATCCGGCCCCCGTTCCGCCGCCCGACACACCCGATAGCCGGATCGGGCGGGCTATTGCCGGGCTCGAGGCAGCGCATCCCGGCCTTTCCGGCATTCAGCTGCTCCCGGATTCGCTGGGATCGTTCGCAGCGCGGGTCAAGCTGATCCGTGCGGCGGACGTGTGCCTCGATGTGCAATATTACATCTGGCGCGACGACGTTTCGGGCCGGCTATTGCTGGACGAATTGCGCCAGGCCGCCGATCGGGGCGTCGCGGTGCGCTTGTTGCTCGACGATAATGGCATCGACGATCTGGACGACGAGCTGGCGGCGCTGAACACGCACGCGAATATCGAGGTACGGCTGTTCAACCCGTTCACCATCCGCCGCCCCAAGGCGCTCGGTTATCTGCTGGATTTCTTTCGCCTCAACCGGCGGATGCACAACAAGAGCCTCACGGCGGACAACCAGATGACGATCATCGGCGGACGCAATATCGGCGACATGTATTTCGGCGCCGGCGATCAGCCCGAATTTGCCGATCTGGACGTGATTGCGATTGGCGCGATCGTGCCGGAACTCGCCGCGGATTTTTCGCGATACTGGACCAGCGCTTCATCCTATCCCTGTGAATTGATCCTGCCGCCTGCAGCGACCGGCGCGCTCGAAAGGCTGGCAGCGAGTGCGCAAGCCCTGACGCTGGCGGACCTCCTCGCCCAGGATTACGCCGCCGCCGTCGACGAAATGTCCTATGCCGATCCCCTGACCCATGGCTCGCTCGCGTATGAATGGGTCCCGGTGACGATGTTGAGCGACAACCCGGCCAAGGCGCTGGGGCGGAAGCCGCGATCCCCGACACCTTTGGGGCGGATCGGCGAGATCATCGGTCAGTCGCAGAAGCAGATGGGCCTGGTCTCGGCCTATTTCGTGCCTTCCAAGGCGGGCGCAGACATGTTCGTGGCAATGGCGGCGCGGGGCGTGCAGCTCGATGTGCTGACCAATGCCCTTGCATCCACCGATGTCGCGGTGGTCCACGCCGGCTATGCGCGCTATCGGCGGCGATTGCTTGAGGCGGGGGTGCGCCTTTGGGAAATGAGGGGCGAGAACACCGCCTTCCCTGCCAAGCGCAGCGGCGTGCTCGGCAGCCTGCCGCGATCAAGCCGAACATCGCTGCACGCCAAGACCTTTACCTGCGATGGCGCCAGGCTGTTTGTCGGCTCGTTCAACTTCGATCCGCGCTCGATGCATATCAACACCGAACTCGGTTTCCTGATGGAAAGCCCCGCGCTGGCGCAGCGACTGGAACGGATTTTCGGCGAGCCCTTGCGCGAACGGGCCTATGAAGTGCAGCTTGAACCTGACGGAGCGATGATCTGGCTCGAAGCAAGTGCGGACGGAATAACGATACACCGCCATGACCCCGAGACCAGCCTTTGGCGACGCATGCAGGTGGTTCTATGGCAGATGATGCCCATCGAATGGCTGCTTTGATCCTGATCGGAAACGTCAATAATTTCGCCTGGGCTCAGGCGACGCCCGGCGCACTTGGGCGTTTCGCTTCTGATCGCCTGCGACCGGCCACAGTACATCCATTCACAGGCTGGCCTTCAGAGCCTGGGCGGGAGAGCTGACGCCTGTCCTAGGGCCGCCTGCCGGGTGGAGGGGCCTACGTCCGGCCGGGCACGGCTCCAGAATGGTTGGGCCACATGGCCGCGCCGTACCGCCTTGACCACCAGGATGATGCCCGCGGTCGTAGCCAGGATGCACGGCACGAGCGACGCCTCCAGCCCGAAATTGCCGCCGGTGAGCAGCTCTGGCCCTTCGGTGACCGTCTTGAACAGCCCGGGCTCGGCGACGCCGCCCGAGACGATCCCGCCGAACACCGCCGACTGGGTGTAATTCCACGAAATATGGAAGCCGATGCCGAGCCAGAGCCGCCGGGTCAGCATATAGGCTGCCGCGAGCAGCAACCCTGCCTCGATGCTGATGAAGATCGCGCCGGTCAGCGTGGCCGTCGGGTTCATCAGATGGACCGCGCCGAACACCACCGAGGAGACCACCACCGAAATCCAGCTGCCCAGCCATTCCTCCACGATCCGGAACAGCGCGCCGCGAAACAGCAGTTCCTCGAGAAAGCCCGAACTGATCGCCATCGAGATCGCAGGCAGCATGACAGAGACCGGATTGGTGCCCTCTATCCGCATGATGCCCATCGCCAGCAGCACCAGCACGCCTGCGGTGTAGAGGCCCGAGCCGACGAGCATGCCGATGCCCAGTTCGCGAATGCCCGGAGCCAGCGCCAGATCGCTGGGGCTTCGGCGCTCGACAAACCGGGCGAAGCCGACATAGACCCACATGGCGAGCGCGACCATGCCCATGGCAGCAACGATCATGGGGAGGATGTTGCCCTTGTTCTGCTCCATGAAGGCGTTGCTGTAGCCGAGGCAATAGAACAGCGGATAGCCGAGCAGGAACAGCCGGATCGGCGGAAACTGGAGGATGCGCAGCCAGACTGGCACCACGGCGTCATTGTCGTTCATTTCGGATCTCCCGCCATCATGTTCTGCGCTCTTCCGGCATCAACAGGAAGGACCAGATCAGCGCTCCCAACACCGCGCCGACCAGCGGAGCGACCCAGAACAGCCAGAGTTGCGGCAACGCGGCGGTTTCCGCGAAGAGCGCAGCACCGGTCGAACGGGCCGGATTGACCGAGGTATTGGTCACCGGGATCGACACCAGATGGATGAGCGTGAGCGCAAGGCCGATCGCCACCGGGGCGAAGCCCGAAGGAGCAGCGCTCGACGTGGCCCCCAGGATCACGATCAGGAACCCCGCGGTGAGGACGATCTCGATCAGCAGCGCCGCCTGCAGGCCATAGCCGCCCGGCGAAAGCGCGCCAAAGCCATTCGAGGCAAATCCGCCTGGCTCGAACCCGGGCTTGCCCGTCGCAACGGCGAACAGCACCGCCGC
>NZ_LSIS01000548.1:0-3128 GCF_001556365.1 Blastomonas sp. CCH1-A6
TGCGCAGAACATGAATGAATGCTGACTATTGGGAAAATTTCCCATTAATCGGGATGGGCATTTTCAGCGATAACAGATTCCGCGAAGCGGCATCCGTTGCGCTGGTCCTGCGCGTATCTATGTTCGACATGAGGCAGCAGAAAACGGGGCCGCGCACGGAATGAGGGACAAGCTGGAAATCTGGTATGACGGCGCGTGCCCGCTCTGTACCCGTGAAATCGCGCTGATGCGGCGCCTGGACCGGCGCGGGGCGATCGACTTTGTCGACGTATCGACGCCGGGCGGCTCTTGCCCGATCGACCGCAAGGCGCTGCTCGAGCGCTTCCATGCGCGCGAAAATGGCGTGATGCTCTCTGGCGCGGCCGCCTTTGCGGCGATGTGGCGTGCCATTCCCCTGCTGCGACCGCTCGGCCTCATCGCGCGCTGGAAGCCGGTACTGGCGCTGCTCGAGCGTGCCTATCTGCGCTTTCTCAAGATCAGACCACGCCTGCAGGGCCTGCTGCGCGAGCCACGGGCATGAGCGGGGTGTTCGAACCGACGCGCGCAGCGGGCCTCGCGCGGATGCACGCCTTCGTGCCGCATGCGGGCCGCGCCTATGCCGAGGGGCGCAACAGCGATCTCGGGCCCGGTCGGCCTAGCGCCGTGTCGCAGCTTTCACCCTGGCTGCGCTTTCGCCTGCTGAGCGAGCAGGAAGTGTGCGCAGCGGTGCTCGAGAAGCACGCGCTCGCGGCCGAGAAATATGTGCAGGAGGTGCTGTGGCGCACCTATTGGAAGGGCTGGCTCGAGATGCGGCCCGGCATCTGGACCCGCTTCGTCGAGGAGCGCGATGTGCAGCGCGAGCGGCTGCGCAATGTCCGCGCGCTCGAACAGGCCGAGCAGGGGCGCACCGGCATAGAGGGCTTCGATGACTGGGCGCGCGAGCTGGTCGAGACCGGGTATCTGCACAATCACGCGCGTATGTGGTTCGCCTCGATCTGGATCTTCACGCTGCGCCTGCCCTGGACGCTGGGCGCGGATTTCTTCCTGCGCCACCTGATCGATGCCGATGCGGCGAGCAACACATTGTCCTGGCGCTGGGTTGCTGGGCTGCAGACGGCGGGCAAGACCTATCTCGCCACCGCCGACAATATCGCGCGCTATACCGGCGGGCGGTTTGCGCCGAAGGGTCTGGCGGAGATCGCCGAACCGCTGACCGAAGCACCGGTTCCTGCCGCTACTCCCTTGGGCGAGGCCGGGTGTGCCAGGGGTGCGCCGGCGTTGCTGCTGGTCACGAGCGAGGACATGCACCCGGATGAAGCGTTGCTCCGCGAGGCCGATATCCGGGGCACCTGCATTGCTGCCGATCGGGCGCTGCTCTGGGGCGACAAAGCACGCGCCTTTGTTGCGGAAGCTGCGCGCGACATGGCTGCGTCGCTCGGTGACACCGGCAAGGCGCCGGTGAAGCGGATAGATGCCCTGAATGCCGAGGCGATCGTGCAGGCGTCGCGTGAGGCGGGCGTCAACCGGGTGGTGGCGCCTTATGCGCCGGTCGGGCCGGTGGCGACGCGGCTGGCGGACATCGCCAAGGCACTAGAGGGCGAGGGGATCGAACTCGTGCAGGTCCGCCGCGATTGGGACGAGACCTTCTGGCCGCACGCGCGCAAGGGTTTCTTCCCGTTCAAGCAGCATATGGGGCGGCTGCTCGAGGATATGGGGCTCACCCGCACCTGAAACGGGGCGTGAGCGAAACGGGCCCGGCGCTTGCCGGGCCCGCGGTCGGCATCAGTGATAGCGGCGCAGCAGGCCCGCGAGCTTGCCCTGCACCTGCACCTCGTGCGGCGCGTAATATTGCGGCGCATAGGACGCATTGGCGGGATCGAGCCGGATGCGGCCGTTCTCCCGGCGCAGATATTTGAGCGTCGCTTCCTCGCCGCGCACCAGCGCGACCACGATCTCGCCGTCGCGCGCGGTTTCGGTGCGCTTGATCAGCGCGAAATCGCCGTCGAGAATGCCCGCCTCGACCATGGAATCTCCCGACACTTCGAGCGCATAATGCTCGCCCGCGCCGAGCAAGGCGGCGGGAACAGGCAGGATCTCGGTGCCCTCGAATGCCTCGATCGGCGCACCGGCGGCGATGCGGCCGTGCAGCGGGATCTCGAGCACATTGCTGTTCGCCGGCTCTGGCAACACCGCCTTGCGCACCGTATCCATGCTGACGACATTGCTCCGCGCAGCATCGGCGCGCGCGGCGGCAGCGGCAGCGAGTTCCTTCTCGCGCGGCTTCACGCTCGACTCGGGTAATTTCAGGATCTCGAGCGCGCGCGCCCGGTTGGGCAGGCGGCGGATAAAGCCGCGTTCCTCGAGCGCGCTGACCAGCCGATGCACGCCCGACTTGGACTTGAGATCGAGCGCTTCCTTCATTTCCTCGAACGAGGGAGACACGCCATCGGCCTCCAGCCGTTCCTGGATGAAGCGGATCAGGTCATGTTGCTTGCGGGTCAGCATCGCCGAATTTCCTTGTCCCAGCCGTTCGCATGTTCGAACGAACACGGAACAATTACGAAACAAAGGCGGTCAGGTCAAGACCTTGTGTCAAGTTGGTCGAGCAAGCGCGATATAGTCGATGCGATCGCCCGGTCGGGCCGCTGCCGCATGGGCGGGACGCACCACCAGCGCATCGGCCCGGTGCAGCGCGAGCAGCGCGCCACTGTCCTGATTGGCCAGCCGCACCAGCCGCCCGTCGCGCCAGGCAGCGCGGACGAAGTCCTGGCGCGGTCCGTTGGCGGGGAAGGGTTCGCCTGCGATCGCTTGGGAGATCATCGGGACAAGCGCCTGATAACCGAGCATCTTGCGAACCAGCGGCAGCAGCAGCAGCGTGGCGGTGACATAGGCGGAGACCGGATTGCCCGGCAGGCCGAGCACGATGGCCTCGCCCAGCCTGCCGACCATCACCGGCTTGCCCGGCCGCATCGCGATCCGCCAGAAATCGACTGTGCCGCCGCAATCGGCAAGCGCCGGCTGGATGAGGTCATGGTCGCCGACCGATGCGCCGCCGGTGGTGACGATGACGTCGGCCTGGCGGTGCGCGTCGAGCGCGGCGGCGATGGTGGCGCGGTCATCGGGCAGCAGCGGCGGGACGGTCAGATCGC
>NZ_LSIS01000055.1:0-2656 GCF_001556365.1 Blastomonas sp. CCH1-A6
ACCAGCAGCACCTAAATCTCCACCGAAAATTACACCACGAGCGCGGACGCTAACGGTTTTGGCCGCAGGAAAAGCTTCCCGGCCCCGCCCTTGGGACCCTATTGGGAATACAGGCGCAGAGAGGATGACGATGAGCGATCTCGATCAGTTCAGGACAGAAGTGCGCGCATGGCTGGAGGAGAATTGCCCCGCCGAGATGCGCGAGCCGGTGCGCGGCGATGACGATGTGTGCTGGGGCGGACGCAACTGGCAGTTCAAGAACGAGGCGCAGAGGCTGTGGCTCGAGCGCTGCGTCGCCAAGGGCTATACCGTCCCCGACTGGCCCAAGCCCTATGGCGGTGCCGGTCTGTCGGCTGCCGAAACCAAGATCCTGCGCCAGGAGATGGCGCGCATCAACGCGCGTCCGCCGCTGTCGAGCTTCGGCATCTGGATGCTTGGCCCAGCGCTTCTGCATTTCGGCACCGAAGAGCAGAAGGTGCATTATCTAAACCAGATCGCGCGCGGCGAGATCCGCTGGTGCCAGGGCTATTCGGAACCGGGTTCGGGATCGGACCTCGTGTCCCTGCAGACCTATGGCGAGGACAAGGGCGATCACTGGCTGGTCAACGGCCAGAAGATCTGGACCAGCTATGCCGACAAGTGTGACTGGATCTTCTGCCTGGTCCGCACCGACAAAACGAACAAGTATCAGGGCATCTCGTTCCTGCTGTTCGATATGGAGACGCCCGGCGTCACCACCAAGCCGATCAAGCTGATCAGCGGCAACTCGCCCTTCTGCGAGACCTTTTTCGACAATGTCGTGGTGCCCAAGCACCAGATCGTCGGCGAACTCAACCGCGGCTGGGATGTCGCCAAGTATCTGCTCGGCCATGAGCGCGAGATGATCTCGGGCGGCGGCCTGGGCGACGGCGCACCCTCGCTCGGCGCGCAGCTCAAGAATTCGATCGGCACCAATGGCCTCGGCCAGCTCGACGACGGCATTCTGCGCGCCGAACTCGCGCAGTTCGATGTCGATGCGCTGGCGTTCAAGGCGATGGCCGAGCGCTTCGGCGACGAGATGAAGGCAGGCAAGGGCCATCCCGCGCAGCCCAACATGATGAAATATGCCGGGACCGAACTCAACAAGCGTCGCCACGAACTGGTGATGGCGGGCAATGGTTCGGACGCGCTCGAATGGGAAAGCGAAGCCTCGAAAGGCGGTGCCAAGGCGCGCAACTGGCTGCGCACCAAGGCGAACAGCATCGAGGGCGGCACCAGTGAGGTGATGCTCAACGTCATCTCCAAGCGCATCCTCGACCTGCCGGGCGCTTGAGTCACTATGGCCCTCTCCCCTTGAGGGGAGAGGGTTGGGAGAGGGGGCAACCCTCTCGTTTTTCTCATCATTCAAAGGGCCGGGCAGGGCTTCGTTCCCCTCTCCCCGGCCCTCTCCCCTCAAGGGGAGAGGGAGATCTAAAATGCCCATGTTCCTCAACGAAGACCAAACCATGCTGCGCGACAGCGCGCGCGAATTCCTGAAAACCGAAGCCCCGGTCAGCCATATGCGCAAGCTGCGCGACGAGGGCTGCAAGGACGGTTTCCGCCACGCGCTGTGGAAGCAGTTCGGCGAGATGGGCTTTACCGGCATCCTGATCGGTGAAGACGATGGCGGCCTCGGCCTCGGCCATGTCGAGGCGGGCGTGGTGCTCGAAGAGATCGGTCGCAATCTCTCGCCTTCGCCGTTCCTGACCACAGCAGTGGCGGGCGTGTCGGCGCTCAACCATGGCGGCCAGCATCTGAAAGACAAGTTCTTCCCCGGCATCCTCGCGGGTGAGACCGTGCTGGCGCTGGCGATCGACGAGCATGCCAAGCATCGCCCGGCGCAGATCGCGACCAAGGCGGAGAAATCGGGCAACGGCTTCAAGCTCTCGGGCAAGAAGCAGTTCGTCGTGCAGGGCGCGAGCGCCGATGCGCTGATCGTCGCCGCACGCACTGCTGGCGCGCCGGGTGAGACCGATGGCATCACGCTGTTCGTCGTAGACAAGGATTCCGCGAACCTTTCGATCGACAATACCCGGCTGGTCGACAGCTCGATGGCCGCGCATGTCACGCTCGACGGGGTCGAGGTCGATGGCGATGCGGTGATCGGCGATGTCGACAATGGCTGGCAGGTACTTTCCGCGCTGCTCAAGGCGGGCCGTGCGGGTTCTGCCGCCGAACTGGTCGGCGTCGGTTCGGGCGCGATGGATATGACCGTCGATTATCTCAAGCAGCGCAAGCAGTTCGGCCGTCTGATCGGCGAGTTCCAGGCGCTCCAGCACCGCGCAGCGCATCTCTACAGCGAGATGGAAATCGCGCGCGCCGCCGTGCTCAAGGCGCAGCAACTGCTCGACGAGGGCAAGGACAGCGCGGATATCTATGTCTCGGTCGCCAAGGCCAAGGCCGGACGCAGCGCCAATCTCGCGGTGCGCGAAGGCGTGCAGATGCACGGCGGCATCGGCATGACCGACGAGTACGATATCGGCTTCTACATGAAGCGCGACCGAGCGCTCAACGAGTTCATGGGCGATGCGAACTTCCACGCAGGCCGCGTCGCGGAGATTTTTGGGTATTGATCATCCTCTAGCCCGTCCCCTTGAGGGGAGGGGTTGGGGTGGGGCCTTCACGGGTGGCGCAGCTA
>NZ_LSIS01000549.1:0-25231 GCF_001556365.1 Blastomonas sp. CCH1-A6
GGGCTATGGCGCGGGCGGCACGACGGCGGAGTTCGCGATCGGCCTTGGCGTGCCGGTCGATCAGGCCGCCACGCTCTGCTATGCGCGTGGCATGGACCTGAGCGCGGCAGGCGCGACGCGCATCGGCCCGGGCTGCGCGATGTGCAAGCGTGGCGATTGTCCGCAGCGATCCAAGCCGCCGCTGGGCATCCGGCTGAAGTTCGACGATCGCGAACGCGGGGTGACGCCGTTCGATTTCGTCACCGACTGACGCGAGCCCGCGGTGCCGGAACCCGCCGCGCGCATGGCCGTAAACGCCCCAGAACAACCTTCCAGGGGATATGCCATGACCGAATACACCACCACCACCGTCACCGATCGCCCCGCCGAGCCGGTGCAGACGCACACCACCGTCGTCGAACGCCGTTCGGGCGGCGGCTCGGGGCTGATGATGGCGATCCTGCTGCTGATCCTGGTCGTTGGCGGCTTCTTTGCCTGGCAGTTCCTGCAGCAGGGCGAGGTCCGCACCGACGCCGTCGCGGGCGCCGCCAATGAGGTCGGCGCCGCGGCGCAGAAGGTCGGCGACGCCGCTCAGGATGCCGCGCAGAAGATCGGCGAATAAGCACCGTCGGGCCATCGCCGGGGCGTAAAAAGCTTTGACAATGTGCCGGAATTTCTGGGGCTCAGCGTCAATGTGGCTGTAAAATTAACCGACACTTGACCATTGCCCGGCTATAACGGGCAGCATGTTCAGGCTGTTCAAACATTATGTGCCGCATGCGGTGCTGCTGCTCGGCTTTTTCGATCTCGCGCTGCTGGGCCTTGCCGCCGAAATCGGCTGGGTCTGGCGCGCGCATGAGATCGGCATGGCGGTCGAACCGCTCAGCCAGCGGCCGCTGCCGATAGCCACCTTCGCGCTGCTCGTGCACATGGCGATGATTGCGGTCGGTGTGTACGGGCCCGACTCCCTGCAATCGCTGCGGTTCGCTGCGGCACGGCTGCTCGTCGCGATCTCGCTGGGCGTCATATTGCTGTCGGTCACCTATTTCATCCTGCCGGGCACCACCTTGTGGCGCTCGAACAGCCTGTATGCGATGGGTCTGTCGATCGTCTTCTTGATCGGCAACCGCATCATTCTCGGCGGACTGCTGGGCACCACCGCGTTCAAGCGCAGGCTGATGGTGCTGGGCGCCGGCAAGCGCGCGCAGCGGGTGCAGGACCTGTCCGAACGCCCCGATGCCGGGTTCGTGCTTGTCGGCTTCGTCGCCATGAACGACGGCCCGCTGGTGGTCGAAGAGGCGATCAACCGCGACGCGATCAAGAATCTCGCCAAGCATGTCGAGAATCTCAACGTGACCGAGGTGGTGCTGGCGCTGGAGGAACGGCGCAACGCCCTGCCGCTCAACGACCTGTTGCGCATCAAGACCACCGGCGTCCACGTCAACGATCTTTCGACCTTTCTGGAACGCGAGACGGGCCGGGTCGATCTCGACACCGTCAATCCCAGCTGGCTGATCTTTTCCGACGGATTTTCGGCGGGACGGCGCATTTCGACCATCGCCAAGCGCATGTTCGACCTGGTCGTCAGTTCGATCCTGCTGGTGCTGACGGCGCCGATCATCCTGCTCTTCGCGCTGCTGGTAAAGCTCGACAGCAAGGGGCCGGCCTTTTTCAAGCAGGAGCGGGTGGGGTTGTACGGTCAGCCGTTCGAGATCGTCAAGCTGCGGTCGATGCGCACCGATGCTGAGGTCGATGGTGCGCAATGGGCGCAAAAGAACGACCCGCGCGTCACGCGCCTTGGCCGTTTCATCCGCAAGGTGCGGATCGACGAACTTCCCCAGGCCTGGAGCGTGCTCAAGGGCGACATGAGCTTTGTCGGACCCCGCCCCGAGCGGCCCGAATTCGTCGCCGATCTGGAAACCAAGATGCGCTATTACAACGAGCGGCACATGGTGAAGCCTGGCATTACCGGTTGGGCACAGATCAACTATCCCTATGGCGCTTCGGTCGAGGATGCCCGGCACAAGCTGGAATATGACCTTTATTACGCCAAGAACTACACGCCCTTTCTCGACCTGCTGATCATCCTGCAGACGCTGCGCGTCGTGCTGTGGCCGGATGGTGCGCGCTGATCCCATGGCCAACTGGGCCGATATAAGCCTCTGGGCCCATAGCGGCGCGGCGGCGCTGACCCTACTGGTGGCCGCCTGGGTGGTTCAGCGCTGGGCAAGGCTGCGCGATGCGCGCCCGTCGCTGGGCGATGCCGCGCTGCTGCTGGCTCTGCTCTCGACCAGTCTCTGGGCGTTCGCTGTCGCGGTGCTCGGCCCCGTCCACCCGATTGCAGGGCTGGCCGAGTCGCTGCGAAACCTCGCCTGGCTGGCCTTCCTGTTCCAGATGGTGCGCTCGGCACGCGCCCAGCCGGGCACGGTGACTGCGGTCTATCTGGTGCTGACGCTGGTGCTGGCCGCGCAGCCCGTGGTGGAAAGCGGGCTGGCCCTGCTCGCCGGGCATCAGGGGCTGGAAAGCCTGGTTCAGGGCAGTGCGATGCTGCTCAGGATGATCTTCGTGGTCGGCGCGCTGGTGCTGGCGAACAATCTTTACAGCGTCGCCGATGCCGAGACGCGCACGAGCCTCAGGGTTCCGCTGACCGCGCTGGCCGCGATGTGGTTGTACGATCTCAACCTCTACACCATGGGGTATCTGAACGACCGCCTCAGCGCCGACATGCTGGCGCTGCGCGGGGTGCTGATGATCTTTGCGGTACCGTTCTTCGCGCTCGCCGCCAACCGGCCCGGCGGATGGAAGCTCACCCTGTCGCGCAAGATCGCCTATCGCTCGCTCTCGCTGTTCGCGATCCTGGGCTATCTGGTCACGATGATCGCGGTCGCGCAGCTGCTGCGCGCGGTCGGCGGCACGGTGGCGTCGGGTGCGCAGATGCTGCTGGTGCTCGGCATGTCGCTGGCGGCGCTGATCCTGCTGCCCTCGGACCGGTTCCGCGCCTGGTTCAAGGTCAAGGCGACCAAGCATTTCTTCCAGCACCGCTATGATTATCGCGCCGAATGGATACGCTTCACCGAGACGATCGGGCGACCGGGCGATGGCACCGCGCCGTTCCACGAACGCGTGATCAAGGCCGCCGCCGATATCAGCGACAGCCCCGCAGGCCTGCTGCTCGCGCCCGGCGACAATGGTCGCATGCAGCTGCAGGCGCGGTTCAACTGGCCGACCGCCGACGTCCCCGCCCAGGCCTGCACGGCCGCAACGATCGGCTATTTCCAGACGACCGGTCGGATCGTCGAGCTCGACGCGCTGCGCTCTGGCCGCGACCGCGACACCGATCGGCGCGCGATCCCCGACTGGGTGCTCGACGAGCCCAACGCCTGGGCGATCGTGCCTCTGGTGCATTTCGACCGGCTCGCAGGCCTGGTCGTGCTCTCGCGTCCGCTCGTCGAACGGCGGCTGGACTGGGAAGATCTCGACCTACTGCGCCTGGTCGGGCGGCAGCTCGCCAGCTATCTCGCCGAGGCGCGCAGCCAGGAAGCGCTGCGCGAGGCGGACCAGTTCGACGAGTTCAACCGCCGCATGGCCTTCGTGATGCACGACATCAAGAACCTGGTCAGCCAGTTGAGCCTGGTCGCGCGCAACGCCGAGCGGCACGCTGACAATCCCGAGTTCCGCAAGGACATGATCGCGACGCTGCAGAATTCGGTCGGCAAGATGAACACGCTGATCCGTAGGCTGACCGGATATGCGCGATCGGCGGGCGAGGGAGTCCGCGCGATCGATGCCGAGCGCGTGGTGCGCACGGTGATCGCCAGCAAGCAGGCTGCCCATCCGGTGATCGCCAGCGCCGCGCAGCGGCTGATGCTGATGGCCGATCCGGCACAGCTCGAACAGGTGCTGGGCCATCTGATCCAGAACGCGATCGATGCCAGCCCCAGGGATACGCCGGTTTATGTCAGCATGGCGCGCGATGGCCTGAATGGCGTGATCGAGATTGTCGACCATGGCGCGGGCATGTCCGCCGAGTTCGTGCGGTCCAAGCTGTTCAAGCCCTTCATTTCGAGCAAGACCGACGGCTTCGGCATCGGCGCCTATGAGGCGCGGCTGCTGGTCGAGGCGATGCACGGCCGCATCGAGGTCGAGAGCCGCGAGGGCGAGGGCAGCCGCTTTTCCATCCATCTTCCGCTCGCCACCCGGATCGATTCCGATGATCCGGCGGCGCAGCCCGTGCCCATTGCTGAAAAGGTAGCCTGACCGATGACCGACCTTTCCCCCAATCCCGCGATGAACGGTGGCGGCAAGGGCGCCAACCGGCTGCCGCGCCTGCTGGTGGTGGAGGACGATGCCGGGCTGCAGCGCCAGCTCAAATGGGCGTTCGACGATTTCGAGGTGCTGTGCGCGGGCGACCGGGCGAGCGCGATCGACCTGCTGCGCTATGAGGAGCCCGATGTCGTGACGCTCGATCTCGGCCTTCCGCCCGATCCCGATGGCGTCAGCGAGGGCTTTGCGACCTTGGCGGAGATCCTTCGGCTGAAGCCCGATACCAAGGTGATCATCGCCTCGGGTCACGGCGAGCGGCAGAGCGCGCGCGATGCGATCGCGCAAGGCGCCTATGATTTCTACCGCAAGCCGGTTGAGATCGACGATCTCGCGCTGATCGTCCGCCGCGCGCTCAACGTGCAGCAGATCGAGCGCGAAAATGCGCGATTGAGCCAGAAATCGGGTGAAGACCATACGGTGCTCGGCGGCATGATCACTGGCGATGCGCAGATGGTGAAGGCCGCGCGCACGATCGAGCGTGTCGCCAACACCAATGTCTCGGTCATGCTGCTCGGTGCGAGCGGGACCGGCAAGGAGCTGTTCGCGCGCGGCCTGCACGAGAAGAGCAACCGCCGCGGCGGCGCGTTCATCGCGATCAACTGCGCCGCGATCCCCGAAAACCTGCTCGAATCCGAGTTGTTCGGGCATGAGAAGGGCGCGTTTACCGGCGCGATCAAGACCACGATCGGCAAGATCGAGCAGGCAGCCGGCGGCACCCTTTTCCTCGACGAGGTCGGCGACATTCCGCTGCCGCTCCAGGTCAAGCTGCTGCGCTTCCTGCAGGAGCGCGTGATCGAGCGGGTCGGTGGTCGCAGCCCGATCCCGGTTGATACCCGCGTGGTCTGCGCGACCCACCAGAATCTCGAGAAGATGATCGCCGAGGAGCGGTTCCGTGAGGACCTGTTCTATCGCCTTGCCGAGATTGTGGTGCACATCCCCTCGCTCGCCGAACGACCGGGCGATGCGGTGCTGCTCGCCAAGCATTTCCTCGCCCGCTTCGCCGCCGAGATGAACCCGGCGGTCAAGGGTTTTGCCCCCGATGCACTCAAGATGCTCGATGCCTGGCACTGGCCCGGCAATGTCCGCGAACTCGAGAACCGGGTGAAGCGCGCGGTGATCATGGCAGAAAGCCGGCTGGTGACCGCCGAGGATCTCGACCTCGAGCGCGCCGAACCGCAGACGGCGGAGTTCCTCAACCTGAAGGCGGTGCGCGAACTGGCCGACCGCAAGGCGATCCGCCATGCGCTGGCGCGGACCGAGGGCAATATCTCGGGCGCGGCCAAGCTGCTCGGCATCAGCCGCCCGACGCTGTATGATCTGCTCCGGCAATATGACATCCAGAGCTGATCCTCGTCCCGGCAACAGGCTGTGGCTGGCGCTCGCCGCCGCTGCCCTGCTGCTGGGCGGCGCGGGCGCAGGCCTGCGGGCGGAAGAAATGGGCGCGGCGCGCGAGGCGATGGCGCGCGCTGCCGACTATCGTGCGCGCGGTGACAATCGCGCGGCGCGGATCGAGCTGATGAATGCGATCAAGGCCGCGCCGAAGATGAAGGAGGCGCGGCTCGCGCAGGCGCGGGTGTTCCTGGCGCTGTTCGATGCCGATGGGGCCGAGGGCGAGCTGCAGCGCGCGCTCGAACTCGGCGCCGATCGCGCGCTTGTCCGCGCGCCGATGGCCGAGGCGATGGTGCTGCAGGGCCGGGCCGGCGATGCGCTGCGCTGGCTGGGTGAAGGATCGGTGGCCAAGGCGGACATGGGCTATGCCGCGCGCACGCAGGGGCGGGCGCATCTGGCGCTCGGTCAGTATGACGAGGCGCGCGCGGCGTTCGACCGGGCCTTGCAGTTTACCCCCGACGACAGCCTGTTGTGGACCGATATCGCACGCTTCCGCACCGCATCGGGCGATCAGGCGGGCGGGCTGGAAGCAGCCGACCATGCGGTTGCGCTCGACGCCAGCAATGTCCGCGCCTTGCAGCTGCGCGGCGAACTGACGCGCAGCCAGACCGGGCTCGCTGCCGCCTTGCCGTGGTTCGAGCGCGCGCTGGCGATCGACCCCAATGATACCGCGGTGCTCGGCGAATATGCCGCGACGCTGGGCGATATGGGCCGGATGCGCGCAATGCTGAAAGCGGCGCGGCAGATCGTCGCGCTCGAGCCCAACAACCCGCGCGGCTATTTCCTGCAAGCCGTGCTCGCGGCGCGCGCGGGGCGCTACGATCTGGCGCGCACCTTGATGCAGAAGACCGGAGGCGCGCTGGAAGGCGTGCCGGCGGCGATGCAGGTCGAGGGGGTGGTCGAGTTCCAGCTCGGCAACTATCGCCAGGCGATCGACCGGTTCGAGAAGCTCGCCGATGCCCAGCCTTTCAACCGCCGGGCGGCTGAACTGCTCGCGCGCGCGCTCTATGCCGAGGGCGAGCATGAAGCGCTGCTCGAACGCTTTCGGCCCGTCGCCAACCGCGCTGGGACGAGCGCCTATCTGCTGACCCTGGTCGGACGCTCGCTCGAGGCTATGGGCGAGCGCGATGCGGCGCTCGAATATCTTGCGCGTGCCGCGACCCCCGATCCTGCGCCGCTGCTGCGGCTCGATCAGGACGACGAACCCTGGCTGCTCGCCGATGCCGCCCGCGCCGCGCCGCGCGATGCGCGCGCGGTGGTGCCCTATGTTCGCATGCTGGTGGCGCGCGGGGATTTTGTGCAGGCAGAGGAATTCGCCGGCCCGCTGGCCGATGCCAATCCCGGCGTGCCCGACGCGCAGATGCTGCTGGGCGATGTGCTCTATGCCTCGGGCAATGCCGGCGGGGCGCTGCCCTATTACGAGCGCGCGGCGCGTATCCGCCTCGCTGAGCCCGTGGTGCGCCGCCTGTCGTTGGTGCTGCGCGAACTCGGCCGCCGCGATCAAGCGGACGCGCTGCTCGAAAGCTTCGTCGACATGAGCCCGGCCAATACCGGCGGGCTGCGCCTGCTGGCCAATGCCTATATCGATCGCGGCGAATGGGGCGGGGCGGTGGCGATGCTGTCGGCGCTGCACGCGCAGCTGGGCAGCAGCCAGCCGATGCTGCTCACCGATCTGGCACTCGCCCGTCTGCGCGCGGGTGATCCGGCGCGTGCGGCGCATGATTCGCGGCTCGCCTATCGCGTTCAGCCTTCCAGCCCGCTGGTCGCGCACGTCCGCGGCATGGCACTGACCGAGGCCAGCGACCGCCCGATGCTGGCGGTCGAGATGCTCGAAAAGGCGCAAGCCCTGCAACCGCGCAACCCGTGGCTGCGCTATCACCTGGCCCAGGCCTATGCCGCTGCGGGCAAGCCGGGCCGGGCGATGGGCGCGCTGCGCGCCTCGCTCTCGCTGGGGGCGTTTCCCGAGCGAGCCCAGGCGGCCGCGATGCTGCGCGATCTGCAGGGACGGAGCTGAGCGCCCGCACATTTTTGCCTGACCCTGCGCCAAATTCCGCTAAAGGGCAGGGATGACCGATACGACCAATCCCCTGCTCGATACGCGCGCGCTGCCGCGCTTTGCCGAAATCACCGCCGATCATATCGCGCCCGCGCTCGATGACGCGCTCGCCCGCCATGCCGCCACGATCGAGACGCTGGTGCGCGACAAGCCTGTCACGTTCGCCGACGCCTGGCTGCCGTTCGAGCGCGCAGAAGCGGAACTGGGCGCGATCTGGGCGGCGGTATCGCACCTGCATTCGGTCGCCGACAGCCCCGAGCTGCGCACCGCCTATCAGGAGGGCGAGCAGCGGCTCGTCACCAACAGCATCATGGTCGGGCAGAATCGCGCGCTCTATGAGGTGTTCGAGGCGCTCGCCGCGACGCCCGAGTTCGCCGCCCTGTCCCAGGCTGACCGGGTGGCGGTGGAGCACGCGTTGCGCGATTTCCGGCTCTCGGGCGTGGCGCTCGACGAGGCCGCGCGCGAGCGGTTCAAGCAGGTGTCGGTGGAACTTGCGACGCTTTCCAACGAATTCGGCAGCGCTGTGCTCGATGCGACCGATGCCTGGGAAGAGCTGATCACCGACGAGGCCGACCTTGTGGGCGTGTCGGAGACCGACAAGGCGATGTTCGCCGCCGCTGCCGAGGCCAAGGGCCAGACCGGCTGGCGCGTGACGCTGCAGGCGCCCTCGGTCAACGCCATCCTGACCTTTGCCGAGAACCGCGACCTGCGCGCGCGGGTCTATCGTGCTTTCGGTACGCGCGCGTCGGACCAGGGTCCGCACGCGGGGCAGTTCAACAATTCCGAGCGCATCGCGCGCATCCTCGAGCTGCGACGCGAGGCGGCGGGGCTGCTCGGCTTTGCCAATCCGGTCGAATGGTCGCTCGCCACCAAGATGGCGTCGGACGGCGGCGCGGTGCTCGCCTTCCTGCGCGATCTGGCTGCCCGCGCCAAACCGGCGGCGCAGCGCGACCTCGATGAACTGAAAGCCTTTGCCGCCGACAAGCTGGGCATTGCCGAGCTTCAGCCTTGGGACGTCGGCTTTGCTTCCAACCGGCTGCGCCAGACGCTCTATGCGGTCGACGAGGCCGAGATTCGCGGCTATTTCCCGGTCGAGAAGGTGATGCAGGGCTGGCAGGCTTTGCTCGAACGGCTGTTCGGCATCCGGCTGCAACAGCGCAGCGATGCCTCGCTCTACCATCCCGATGCGCGCTTCTACGATGTCGTCGATGAGAGCGGCCAGCCGATTGCGGGCCTGTATCTCGACCTGTTCGCGCGGTCCGGCAAGCGCGGCGGCGCATGGATGGGCGAGGCGCGTCCGCGCCGCAACGATGGCGATCACGTCCAGCTGCCGGTCGCCTATATGGTGTGCAATTTCTCGCCCGCCGGGCCCGAAGCGCCCTCGCTGCTCAGCCATTCGGATGTCGGCACGCTGCTACACGAGACCGGCCATTGCCTCCACCTGCTGCTGACCGAGGTCAACCGCCCGAGCATCGCGGGCACCAGCGGGTTCGAATGGGATGCGGTCGAGCTGCCCAGCCAGCTCATGGAGGATTTCGCCTGGGACCGGCAGGTGCTCACCGCCATGTCGGGCCATTACAAGACCGGCGAGCCGCTGCCGGACGAGCTGTTCGATCGGCTGCTGCGCGCGCGGCATTTCCAGGCGGGGCTGTTCCTGATCCGCCAGATCGAATTCGCGCTGTTCGACATGCTGCTGCACCTGGGCACGATGGGCAGCGATCCCGTCGAGGTGATCGAGGCGGTGCGCGACGAGGTGGCAGTGATCCGCCCGCCCGAATGGCACCGCTTTCCGCATGCCTTTTCGCACATCTTCGCAGGCGGCTATGCCTCGGGCTATTACAGCTATCTCTGGGCCGAACTGCTCGCCGCCGACGGCTTCATGGCTTTTGTCGAGGCCGGGCTGCTCGACCGCGCGACCGGCGACCGGTTCCGCGCCGAGGTGCTGGCGCGCGGCGCGACCCGGCCGGCGGCGGAGAGCTTCCGCGCGTTCCGGGGCCGCGATCCCGATCCGCGCGCGATGCTGGTGCGCCACGGTCTGGTGGACGCCGAGGGATGAGCGAGCTGTGCCCGCGCGGCTGGCTGAACGAGGCCATCCGGCGCATCGAGGCGGACTATAACCGCTCCGCCGACACGCATCTGATCCGGCTCGACCTGCCGCGCTTTCCCGGCATCACGCTGTACCTGAAAGACGAAAGCTCGCACCCGACCGGCAGCCTCAAGCACCGGCTGGCGCGATCGCTGTTCCTCTATGCCCTGTGCAACGAGTGGATCGGCCCGGAGACCTGCGTGATCGAGGCCTCGTCGGGATCGACGGCGGTCAGCGAGGCCTATTTCGCTCGAATGCTGGGACTGCGCTTCATCGCGGTGGTGCCCGCGACCACCGCGCCCGCCAAGCTCGACGCCATCCGCTTCCAGGGCGGCGAGATTCACAAGGTCGACGATCCGCGCACTGTCTATGATGTCGCGCACCGGCTCGCGGCGGAAACCGGCGGCCATTATCTCGACCAGTTCACCTATGCCGAGCGCGCGACCGACTGGCGCGGTAACAACAATATCGCCGAGAGCATCTTCGCGCAGATGGCCGAGGAGGAATATCCCGAGCCCGAATGGATCGTCTGCGGCGCGGGCACCGGCGGCACATCGGCAACGATCGGGCGCTATCTGCGCTATCAGCGCTATGCCACGCGGCTGTGCGTTGCCGATCCGGTCCATTCGGTGTTCCACCGGCATTATGCCGACCGAAACGCGACCTCACTCCCCGAAGGCTGCGCGAGCCGGATCGAGGGCATCGGGCGGCCCCGGGTGGAGCCGAGCTTCATCCCCGGGGTGATCGACCGGATGATCGCGGTCGACGATGGCGACAGCATCGGCGCGATGCGAGCGCTGTCCGACCGGCTGGGGCGGCGGGTCGGTGGATCGACCGGCACCAACCTGGTCGCCTGCGCGGCGCTGATCGAGGAAATGGCGGCATCGGGCACCAGCGGCAGCGTAGTCACTCTGCTGTGCGATGGCGGCGATCGCTATCATACCAGCTATTACGACGACGCCTGGCTCGCGCAGAGCGGGCTGGCCTGGCAACCGGCGGCAGAGCGGATCGCCGCGCTGCTGGGTCTTTGAGCGGAGGAAACGGGCAATGATGATCGGGGTTCTGGCGGCCGTTTCTGCCGCGCTCGCAGTGGCGGCAGGCGCGTTCGGCGCGCATGCTGCGGCGGGTGAGCAGCAGGCCGAATGGCTCCGCACCGGCGGGATGTATCAGCTGGTGCACGCGGTCGCGGCGCTCGCGATCATGGGACGCGCGCCCGGTGCCGCCTGGACCCTGCTGGCGGGCGCGGCGATCTTCGCGGTGACGCTCTATGCGATGGCTTTGGGCGCGCCGCGCTGGCTGGGGGCGGTGACGCCGATCGGCGGCACGCTGCTGATCGGCGGATGGCTGTGGGCAGCGTGGATCTACGCCAGGGGTTGAAGGCTTAAAAAAAAGACCGTCACCACCCGCGCCGCAGCGCAGGTGGTGACGGCTGGGCCGGTCAAAACTTGTAGCCGACTTCCACCCCGATCCGGCGCAGACCGCCGGGCGAGATGAACGATCCGCCGAATTCGGCCGCGGTGATCACTTCGTTCAGGTAACGGCGGTTGAGCACATTGTCCGCAAACAGGGTCACGCGCCACTGCTCGCCTTCCAGTCCCGCGCGCACGTCGAGCACGCCGAACGCATCGCGCCGCGTCACCGCATAATTGGCGTCGCCAACAAAGGCGGGCAGCGCCAGCGCCGATCCGGGCAGCAGGCCGCTGAAGATCGTCGGCACGGTGTTGTTCTGCAGCGTGTGGAACCAGGTCGGGCCGGTGATGCGATAGTCGGCGCGCGCGACCAGATCGAAGCTCTTGGCAATGGGGGCAACGATCTGGGTGCCCAGGTTGATCGTGTAGTCGGCGGTCGAGGGCGACTTGTTGCCCACGGTCTGCGGACGCGAACGGTTCTGCTTGATCTCGCTTTCGGTGACGTTGAACGCGCCGAAGATCGTCCAGCCCGGCGTCACCTCGGCATTGAGGTTCAGTTCCGCGCCATACAGCTCGACCTTGTCGATGTTCGACACCACGCGCAGCAGGCCGAAGCCGCCGACGAAGAATTCGAAGAACTGCATGTCCCTGACATCGGTATAATAGCCCGCGAGGTCGAAGGTCAGCTTGCCGTCGAACGCCGATCCCTTGAAGCCGCCCTCGAACGCGCTCGAGCGTTCCTTGCGGTAATCGTCGTTGATCGTGACCTGCGATCCGATGAACTGGTTGAACGACTGGCGGACGATCGCGGCCGAGCCCGAGTTGTTGAAGCCGCCGGCCTTGAAGCCGATTCCCCAGTTGGCATAGACGTTGAAATTGTCAGCCACCGACCAGCGGAAGGTCAGCTTGGGCTGAAGCTGCTTGTAGCTCTCCGACTTGTCGGGGATGGCGCCCGCGGTCTGGCCGGGGTTGATCGGTCCTCCGGTAAACGGATCGAGCACCAGAGGCACATTGTTGGAGACGCTGCGATCCTCGATATCGTAGCGCAGCGCGAGGCCCAGGTTGATCCGGTCGTTCCAGTTATATTCCGCCGAACCGAAGGCAGCATACACATCGGTGCTGAAGCTGTCGAAATAGAGCTGGGTCGTGGGGTTGGTCGTGCCCGGCGCGTTGTAGAGCCGGCGGATGATGCCCTGACCGAGGTCCGCGCCCAGGCTCACGCCGACATCGCGGCTGATATTGAGATAATAGGCACCGAGCTGCCAGTTGAACGGACCGTCGCCGTTCGAGGACAGGCGGATTTCGCCGCTGAAATCTTCCTGTTGGCGGATCTGGTACTGCGTGCCGTCGCAGGTCGTCGGGCTGTACGGGCCGAAGGTCGATCCGGTCGCGGGCGCGAAGATGAACGGCACCGGCGTTGCGCCGATGAAACCGGGCTGGTTGACCGGGAAGCCGGTGAGCTGCGCGGTGCTGCGGAAGCAGGCGTTCGATGCTGCCACCGATGCGGGCGTCGCGCCGGGGAAGGTGAAGCGGGCGAAGTCGGCCGAGGTGCCGTCGGCGGTCAGCGACTGGTCGACATCGCTGTACAGGCCCCACAGGGTCAGCTTGGCAAAGTCGAATTCATGCTCGAGCTTGATCGAGGCATCGAACGATGTCTGGTCGTTGGTCGGGCGGATATTGCTGTAGAAGTTGAACGGGTGGCGGTTCACATCCTCGAAAAAGGCCGGGTTTGCCGCCGCGAAATTGGGCAGGTGGAAGGCCGCGTTGAACGCGATCGACGCGCCGGTCAGGTCCGAATAGCGTGCCTTGGCGTCGATCTCGGTCCGGTCGCCGAGCTGGGCGACGAAGCGGCCGTCGACCGACCAGACTTCCTGATCGTCGATGGTCTTGGAATTGTTGAGGAAGATGTTGCGGTAGAAGCCATCGGTCTTGAGATAGCTGCCCGACAGGACGAAACCGGCATTCTCGCCCAGCGGGACCGAGATGAACGCATTGCCTCTATAGGTCTGCTGTTCGGCGGCGCTGAGCTCGATACCGGCCTCGAGCCGGTCGCTCGGCTTCATCGTCTGGATGACGATCGCGCCCGCCGCCGCGTTGCGGCCATAGAGTGCGCCCTGCGGTCCTTTCAGGATTTCGATCTGACGAATGGTGCCCTGGTTCTGGTTGAGCTGCGCGGTATTGGTCTTGAGGATGCCGTCGACGACCAGCGCGACCGAGCTTTCCGCGTCGCGCGCGCCGTTGATACCGCGGATGTTGATCTGCGTGTCACCCGCCTCGGCCGTGCCGGTGACGATGGTGACGCCGGGCGTCAGCTGCACGAACTGGTCGGCGGTCTCGACCCCGGTCTTCTGGATCGCATCGGCGGTGAGCACGGTCACCGATGCCGGAACCTCGGCCAGGCTTTCGTTCTGGCGGCGAGCGGTAACGATGATCACATCGTCCGCCGGTTCCGCCTGGGCCGAATCCTGGGCGAAAGCGGGTGTCGCCAGCGCGCTGGCGAGGACGGTGGCCGATGCTGCGGCAAACAGACTGGGTAAGCGCATGCTGTGAACTCCCTGATTTATGTGGGTTCCCCCGAACCCTATATTTTGCTTGGCGGGTGTTGTTTCGGCCGGTCTTCAGACCAGCACATTGGCCCCGCTCATATAGACGTAGACTTCCTGGAACTTTCCGTCGCGCAGGCGCCAGAAATTGGTGTTGTGCAAGGTCGTGACGCTGCCATCGGCGGCGGTCAGTTCGGCAATGAAGCTTGCCGCGATCCGGCCATTGGTTTCATCGACCGTGCAGGTGAAATCGCGGTGGACGATCTTGTCCCAGGCACCGAAGAAATCGGTGAACATCCGCTCGATCGCAGCCTTGCCGGCATGGGTGGTGAAGCTGGTCTGGACGGTGAACAGCGCCTCGTCATGGAAGCAGGCGAGCGTCGCAGCCATGTCCTTGCGGTCGACGCTGGCGAAATAGCTCTGCGTCGCGAACGCGATCAGTTCGTCGCGGCGCAGTGTCGGGGCATATTGCATCAGAGATCCCCCTCTTTGAGCAGGTTGTCGCCGCTCATGTACACGAACACCTCCTGGAACAGCCGGTCCTTGAGGTAGAAGCGGTTGCAGTTCTCGTAGCGCAGCTGCTCGCCGCCATTCGGGGTGATCAGCACGGTGAACTGCGAGCAGACCGCGTTCGATTGCGGATCGGCGACATGCACGAAATTGCCGTGCCAGATCTGCTCGAAATCGGCGAACAGCTTGACGAACATCGCACGGATCGCTTCGCGTCCGTCATGCACGGTGTTCGATGTGACCTCGGTCAGCCGCGCATCGGGCGCGAAGCAGTTGAGCACCTCGTCCATGTTCTTGTTGTCGACGCCATCGAAATAGCGCTTGGTGACGATGTCGACATAGAACGGATAGGGCAGCGGGGCCTGTCCTGCGCCGCCAGGTGACCAGTCTGTCATCAGAACCAACCCTTTCTGATATCTGCATCCTTGGGCACTTCCGGGGTGGGAAATGCCTTCTTGCTGTGGGTGAGGCCGCACTCGATCAGCCCTTCGAGGAATTTCCATGCGACCTGGCCGGGGTTGATCACCGGGATCGGCAGGTTCGCCGCGAGGAAGGCCGCCGACTGGTGCATGGTGGTCGACCCGAGCACGATCACGTCCGCACCGTCCTCCTCCATCGCGCGCGTCGCTTCGGCCTTGAGCTTGTCGAAGATCACCTCTTCCTTGCCCGCGAGCAGTTCGGTGACATCGGGCCGGGTGTCGATCGACCGCAGCGAGGCGACACGGTCCCAGAAGCCGTATTCGGTCAGAGTCTTCTGATAGAGCGGGAACCATTCGGGCCACATGGTGAGCACCGTGAATTTCTTGCCTAGCATCATCGCTGCGGCAAAGGCTGCCTCGCCCGGGCCGATCACCGGGATCGACAGGCGCGAGCGCAGCGCGCGCAGTCCCGAATCGCTGACCGTGTCGATCAGCACTCCGGCATAGCCTTCGTCTTCGGCGGTGATGCCGGTCTGGAACACCGTCCAGTCCATCAGCAGCATGTCGTGATAGCTGTCACCCAGCGCAGCGCCCCAGGGGACGGCGACGAATTCGGGCGCGAATCCGGGGCGGACGAAATCGGAAGGCAGTTGTGCTGCACGGGCGGCGACACCGGCCTCGTCCATGGGAATGGGTACTATCACCTTGATGCGGCGCTCATCTGCCATACGCTACCCCACCTTTCGGGATCGACTGCATCGGTTGGTCCGACCGCGATCCATGACTTGACGGTATTGTATACAAATGTCTATCGTCAAGAACGAAATTGGATTGGCGCAAGATCGGCGCAATTGGGCACGCACCGGGCATGGGACGCCGGAGCGGTGCGTGACCCCGGGACGGGATGGCAGGCAATGGAAAAGGCAGCATCGCCTCGGGCATCGGATATCGCTTATGACAAGATCCGTCAGTTCGTGCTTTCGGGCCGCGCAGAACCGGGCCAGCAGCTGACCGAGGAACAGCTCGCGCGCATATCGGGCGTGTCGCGCACTCCGGTGCGCGAGGCGGTGCGGCGGCTCGAGAACGAGCTGCTGATCGTGCGCAGCGATTCGAAGCGGCTGTTCGTCGCCGACTGGTCGGCCGACGATATCGACGAGATGTTCGTGCTGCGCGGCATGCTCGAGGGTCATGCCGCCAGCCGCGCCGCGCGCAATATCTCGGCCCGTCAGATCGAGGAACTTGGCCGGATTTCGGATCTTCTCGACGCGGCGGTGCGGTGCAGTCCGCCCGATGTCACCGCTTTCCTTGCGCAGAACCGGCGCTTTCACGAGATCATTCTGGAGGCCGCCCGTTCGCCGCGCCTGTCCGCCATGCTGCCGATGCTGGTCGAGCAGCCCGTGGTCCGCCGCACGGCCGCGCAGTACAAGACTGAAGAGCTGCTGCAATCGGCGCGCGAGCATCGCGAACTGATCGCAGCGTTCAGCGCACGCGATTCGCACTGGGCCCGCGCGGTAATGACCAGCCATATCCGCCGCGCCTTCCATGTCTTCAGCAGCACCGCCAAGCGCCACAAGGAGCAGCGCAAGGCCAATGACTGAGGCATTTTCCCGAGCGGCTGGACGGGCTCCCCACAAATGTATACAAACATCGCCATGAGCAGCATCCAGATTGTCGAAGTCGGCCCGCGTGACGGCCTGCAGAACGAACCGGACATCGTCTCCACCGCCGACAAGCTGGAGATGATCGGGCGGATGATCGACGCCGGCGCGCGGCGGCTCGAGGTGGCGAGCTTGGTCCACCCGCAGCGCGTGCCGCAAATGGCCGATGCCGAAGCCGTGATCGCCGGGCTGCCCGACCGCAAGGACGTCTCCTATATCGGCCTCACGCTCAACAAGCGCGGCGTACTGCGCGCGCTGGCGACGAAGGAGGGCGGCAGGCGCGGGGTCGACGAGATCGGCTGCGTCATCGTCGCCACCGACACGTTCGGGCAGAAGAACCAGGGCCAGACCGTCGCCGAGGGCATTGCCGAAGCGAGCGAGATGATCCGCTTTGCCAAGGAGAACGGCCTGATCGCGCAGGTGACCATCTCCGCCGCGTTTGGCTGCCCGTTCGAGGGCGATGTGCCGGCGCAGCGGATCGTCGATATCGCCAGGGCCGTGCTCGAGGCAGGGCCTTCCGAGATTGCGCTCGCCGACACGATCGGCGTCGGGGTGCCCGCGCAGGTGACGGACCTGTACGGACGTCTGCGCGAATTCGTGCCCGCCGATATTCCGCTGCGCGCGCATTTTCACAACACGCGCGGCACCGGCATCGCCAATGCCTGGGCGGCGATCCAGGCGGGCGTTTCCGTGCTCGACGCCAGCCTGGGTGGGCTTGGCGGCTGCCCGTTCGCGCCCAAGGCGACCGGCAATATTGCGACCGAAGAGCTGATCTATCTCGCCGAGCGGTCGGGGCTGGATCATGGCATGAATCTGGATGCGGCCATTGCCGCCAATCGCTGGATGGCCGGGATTCTCGGTCGGGAGCTGCCCTCTCTGGTTGCCCGCGCGGCAGCCTGACGGGAAGGCCAACACATCAATCGTGTCGGCGACAGGGCCGGCAAGCGAAGGGGTGAATGAATGAGTTACAGGCTGGGTGTCGATGTCGGCGGCACATTTACCGATCTGCTGCTGTTCGACGAACAATCGGGCGCCTTCTGGCGGCACAAGACCCCTTCGACCCCGCATGACAGTTCCGAAGGCATCCTGACCGGAGTGCAGGCGATCTGCGCCAATGCCGGGATCACGCCGGCGGATGTCGAGATCTTCCTGCACGGCACCACGGTCGCGACCAATGCGGTGCTGGAGGGCAAGGGCGCGCGCGTCGGCCTGATCGTTACCGAGGGCTATCGCCAGGTGATGCAGATCGCGCGCAGCTTCGTGCCCGGTGGTCTCGCCGGCTGGATCGTCTGGCCCAAGCCGACCCCGCTCGCAGCATTGGAGGACACGGTCGAGATCAAGGGGCGCATGTCGGCGCAGGGCTCGGAAATCCGCTCGACCGATGATGCCGATATCCGCGCCGCACTCGAAAAGCTGAAGGGCCAGGGCATCGAGGCGCTGACCGTCAGCCTGATGAACGCCTATCTCAACGGCGCGCACGAAAAGCGCGTGGCCGAGCTCGCAGCCGAAATCCTGCCCGATGTGCCGATCTCGCTGAGCCATGTCGTGCTGCCCGAAATGCAGGAATATGAGCGCACGCTCACCACCGTCGCCAACGCCGCGGTGCGCCCGGTCGTGGGCCGCTATGTCCGCAATCTGCGCAGCCGACTGCGTGATGCGGGCATGGCGGGCAAGCTCGCGCTGCTCCGCTCGGACGGCGGCCTCATGTCCTCCGAAAAGTCCGAGGAGCATCCCGTCTCGCTGCTGATGTCGGGGCCTGCAGGCGGCGTGACCGGCGCGATCTGGGTCGGCAAGAATGCCGGGATCAAGAACATCCTGACGCTCGATGTCGGCGGCACCTCGACCGATGTCGCGCTGATCGAGAATCTGGAGGCGCGCCGCGTGCGCACCACCGAGGTCGGGCATCTGTCGGTCCGTGCCTCGGCGCTCGACGTCAAGACCGTGGGCGCGGGCGGCGGATCGATCGCCTATGTGCCCGAACTGACCGGCGCGCTGCGTGTCGGCCCGCAATCGGCGGGCGCGGTGCCGGGGCCGGTGGCCTATGGCAAGGGTGGCGAACTGCCCACGGTGACCGATGCCAATGTCGTGCTGGGCTATCTGCCCGAAGCGCTGCTCGGCGGCACGTTCAAGCTCGACCGCGAAGGCGCGAAAAAGGCGGTGCAGACCATCGCCGATGCGCTGGGGATCGACCTCTATGCCGCCGCGCGCGGCATCATCGACATCGTTAACGAGAACATGTTCGGCGCGCTGCGCATGATCTCGGTGCAGCAGGGCTATGACCCGCGCGACTTTGCGCTGATGGGCTTTGGCGGGGCAGGGCCACTGCACGTCAACGCGGTCGCCCGTCTGATGGGCAGCTGGCCCGCGATCTCGCCGGTCTCGCCCGGCGTGCTGTGCGCGCTCGGCGATGCGACGACGCGGATGCGCACCGAAACCGCGCGCAGCTTCTCGCGCCTCGCTTCGCAGACGACGCTCGAGGAACTGGGCGGCATTCTCGACGAGATGGCGGCGCAGATCGGCGACGAGCTGGTCGCCGAGGGCGTGGCGAAGGACGATGTCACGATCACCTTCGAGGTCGATGTCCGTTATGCCGGCCAGGCGTTCGAAGTGCCGATGTCGGTCACCCGCGACGACCTGCACACCCATGGCATCGAATGGCTGACCGGACGTTTCGACGAGGAGCATCACCGGTTGTTCACCTTCAACATGGACTCGGAGCACGAGATCGTGAACCTGCGTGCGGTGGCGATGGGCAAGGCGCTCGACCTTCCCGCCGCCAAGCTGGCTGAGGGCAATGGCGATCCATCGGCGGCGAAGCTGCGCGATCACGAGCTGTGGATGGACGGGGCGATGGTGCCCGCGATCATCTACGACCGGTCGAAGCTGCTCGCCGGGGACGTGATCCCGGGCCCGGCCATCGTCATCGAAATGGATTCCACCACGCTGATCGAGGCGGACTGCACCGGCACCGTGGACAGTGTCGGCAACATCCTGATCACGCTGAAGACGGGGAACTGAAAACCATGCCCGCAACCATCATCCAGAGCGACACCACCCCGTTCGAGAAAAAGGCGATCGATCCGGTCACGCTCGACATCATCGAAAACGCCCTGCGCAATGCGCGCATCGAGATGGACGCGACGCTCGTGCGCACCGCCATGTCGCCCGGCATCCGCGAACAGGGCGATGCCTTTCCGCTGATCGCCGACCATGAAGGCCGGATGATTGTCGGCCAGTTCGGCAGTTTCATCGGCGGCTTTCTTGAAGGCTATGACGGCACGCTCGAGGACGGCGACATGATCTTCCTGTCAGATCCCTATTCGGTCGGTGGCGCGATCAGCCATTGCAACGACTGGCTGGTGCTGCTGCCGGTGTTCAAGGACGGCCGTCTGCTCGCCTATACCGCGATGTTCGGCCATCAGAGCGATATCGGCGGCAAGGTGCCCGGATCGATGCCGATTGATGCGACCAACATCTTCCAGGAAGGCGTGCGCATCCCGCCGGTCAAGATCTGGAAGAAGGGCGTGTACAACGAGGATCTGGTCAAGCTGGTGCTGCACCAGAGCCGCACGCCCGCCTGGTGCGCAGCGGACCTGAACGCGCTGATCGCCTCGTGCCGTGTCGCCGCGCGCCGCGTGATCGAGATGAGCGAGCGCTTCGGCGTCGATACCTATGTCTCGGCGACGCAGGAACTGCTCGCACGCAACCACCGCGCGATGAAGACCTTGCTCGCCCAGGCGATCAGCGAGGAGCCGGTGAGCTTCGAGGATTATATCTGCGACGACGGCATGGGCTATGGCCCGTACAAGCTCAAGTGTACGATGTGGCGCGAGGGCGATACCGTCATTCTCGATTTCGACGGCACCGATCCGCAGAGCCAGGCGTCGATCAACTTCCTGCTCAACGAGAACATGTTCAAGATGTTCTTCGGCATCTACATGATCATGGTCTTCGACCCGCAGATCCTGTTCAACGACGGGTTCTACGACCTGATCGAGGTGCGCATTCCGGAAGGATCGCTGCTGAAGCCGCGTTATCCCGCCGCGCTTTCGGGGCGCACCCATGCGCTGGGCCGGATCTTCGACATCCTGGGCGGATTGCTCGGCCAGAAGACGCCCGAATTCCTCAACGCCGCCGGGTTCTCGTCGAGCCCGCACCTGTTCTATGCGGGGACAGACAAGAAGGGCGACTGGTTCCAGCTGTTCCAGATCGGCTTTGGCGGCATTCCGGGCAGGCCGATGGGCGATGGCCCCGACGGTCATTCGCTCTGGCCGGGCTTTACCAACGTGCCCAACGAGTTTCTGGAGCGCTATTTCCCGCTGGTCATCGAACGCTACGAGACCGTGGCGGACTCGGGCGGCGCGGGGCTGCATCGCGGCGGCAACGGCATCGTCATGACCTATCGTTTCCTCGAGCCGGGCGTCATCGCCATTCATGACGACCGCTGGTTCGTGCCGCCCTGGGGCGTCAATGGCGGCAAGCCGGGCGCCCGCGCGCGCAAGATCCTCGAAAAGCCCGACGGGTCGCAAACCATCGTCGGCAACAAGGTGGAGGACGTCGCCATCGAAGCGGGCGATGTCCTCCATTTCATCACCTGGGGCGGCGGCGGTTGGGGCGACCCGCTCGAGCGCGATCCAGAGCTGGTGGGCAAGGAAATCCGCCAGGGGCTGGTCACGCCTGCAGGGGCCAAGGCCTATGGCGTCGTCGCCGATGGCGAGGGCGTGGTCGATCTGGCCGCGACCGAGGCTCTGCGGGCGGAGATCCGAGCCGGTCGCGGCGACCTGCCGCTGTTCGATTACGGGCCTGGCATCGAGACCTTGCGCGCGAATTGCGAGGCCGAAACCGGGCTGCCCGCGCCGATCCAGCCGCGCTGGGCCAATTACGCCATTGCTGCAGAATAAGGGACGGATGAGATGAGCCAGGACAACCGGGGGGCATTGGCCGGCATTCGTGTCGTCGAACTGGGACAGTTGATTGCAGGCCCGTTCTGCGGCCAGCTTCTCGGCGACATGGGCGCGGAAGTGATCAAGGTCGAACCCCCGGCCGTCGACGGAAAAGGCGGCGGCGACCCCATGCGCAACTGGGGCCATGGCGAGCACAAATTGTGGTGGGAGGTCGTCTCGCGCAACAAGAAGTCGGTGAGCGCCAATCTGCGTATCGCCGAAGGTCAGGAGGTCGTGCGCAAGCTTGCCGCGCATGCCGACATCCTGATCGAGAATTTCAAGCCCGGCACAATCGAGAAATGGGGGCTAGGGCCCGATGCGCTGCACGCCATCAACCCGCGCCTGATCATCGTGCGCGTCTCCGGCTATGGTCAGACCGGGCCCTATTCGAGCCGTGCGGGCTTTGGCGGCATTGGCGAGGCGATGGGCGGATGGCGCGCGATCGTCGGCGATCCCGACCGTCCCCCCAGCCGCATGGGCGTGTCGATCGGCGACAGCCTGGCGGCGACCTATGGCTGCATGGGGGCGCTCGCTGCGCTGCATGCGCGCGAACGCACCGGCAAGGGCCAGGTCGTCGACAGCGCGCTGTACGAGGCGGTGCTGCAGGTGATGGAAAGCCTGGTGCCCGAATATATGGTCAGCGGCCATGTCCGCAAACGCACCGGATCGATCCTCGAAGGCATCGCGCCCAGCAACGTTTATCAGTGCAGCGACGGTGAATATCTGATCGGTGCCAATCAGGACGCGGTGTTCGCGCGGCTGTGCCAGGCGATGGGGCGGCCCGAGCTTGCGACCGATCCGCGCTATGTCAGCCATGTCGCGCGTGGGCAGAACCAGAAGGAGCTCGATGACCTGATCGAGGCCTGGACGAAGACGCTGACCGTCGCCGAGGTCGAGGCACTGATGATCGAGTACAGCGTGCCCGCAGGCAGGATCTACGGTGCGGCGGACATGCTGGCGGACGAGCATTTCAAGGCGCGCGAGGCGCTGGTCGAGGTCGACAGCCCGCGCTGGGGCAAGTTCGCCATGCAGAACAGCTTTCCCAAGCTGTCCGACACGCCGAGCTCCATCCGCAGCCTCGCCCCGCAGAGCATCGGCGAGCATAATGACGAGATCTATGGGACATTGCTCGGCATGGACCAGCAGACGATCGACAATCTGAAGGCGGCCGGCGCGATCTGATCCAGCCCTGTTGCTCCGTCATTCCCACGAAAGCGGGAATCCCGCTTCTTTCTGTACCTTGCGTACATGCGGGACCCCCGCCTTCGCGGGGGTGACGGAAAAGGGACAGGCAGGGGTAACCTCGCTCAGCCCTTCAGCCCTGCCAGATAGTCGAGCGCCTCGCCCTCGCGCACGACATCGGCATATTTGGCGTCCATGTCGAACAGGTTCGCCTCGTGCGGCGCCTGGTGCCGGTCGCCACAGGCATCGGCGATGACGATCGGGATGAAGCCGTGGCTCGACGTGTCGACACAGGTCGCGCGCACGCAGCCGCTGGTCGAAAGCCCGGTGAGCAGCACCGTATCGACGCCCATCGCGGTCAGCGTCGCGGCGAGCGACGTGCCGAAAAACGCGCTCGGATATTGCTTGGAGATCACCAGCTCGTCGGCGTTCGGCTCCAGCCCCTGCGGCCATGCGCCCATCGGTGATCCTGCCTTGAACACCGCGAGCAGCGGCGTCTTCTGCTTGAAGCGGCCGCCATCGACCATGCTGGGGTGATAGACGACGTTGGTGTAGATGATCGGGATGCCCGCCGCACGGGCAGCATCGCGCACCCGGATCGCGCTCGCCAGCGCATCCTCGACGCCGGCATAGAGCGGACATTCCGGATCGAAATAGGCTTGGACGAAATCGATCAGCAGCAGGGCGGGGCGGTGGCCGAAGCCGATGCGGTTGCCGAACACGCCCGCATAGTTCGATGCCGCTTGCGATTCCGTCATGGCCAGACCCCCTTTGCCGCCGTTCCCCGCTGATTCGCGGATGCGCTGTCTCAAGGGGCCAAGCTCAACAGGCTGGCGCGGCGGAATGCAAGCGCTGGGCTCCGCCATGCGGATGAATTTGCCCGCGAAAACCGTCGAACTGCGCAGCGATCACCCGCGCATAAGGTTCCGAACCCTGGGCCAGCACGAGGTCGTGATCCTCCCAGAAAAGGAGCCCGCGCCGTTCGAACTCGGTCAGGACGGCGCGGGCAGTAGGGAGGAACTCGTCGTTCAGGCTCGCGCGGCCCCGGCAGAGCAGCGCGTTGATGATATCGCTGCGGCGGATGTCGTCGGCATTGAGCGCGACACCGCGCGTCGGCGTCAGCCGGCCTTCGCCCACCAGCTTGCGATAGGGGCCCGCATTCTTCTCGTTCTGCACGATCAGGTCAGGAAAGATGCTGATCGCGCTGGCACCAAAGCCGAGCAGCGTCGACGCGCCGTCATGGGTGAAGCCCTGGAAATTGCGGTTTACCCGGCCTTCGCGTGCCGCGGCGGCTAGCGGATCGCCGGGCAGCGCGAAGTGGTCGAATCCGACCGGCACATAGCCGGCCTGGGTCAGGGTCAGATAGCCATAGGCCGCCTGCTCGAACCGCTCGCGATCGTCGGGCAGGTCGCGCGCATCGATCCGCTTCTGCCGCGGGATCATGTCGGGCAGATGCGCATAGCCGAACAGCGCGATGCGGCTGGGCGCAAGCCGGATCGTCTGCTGCAGCGTCGCGTCGAGATCGTCGAGATGCTGGCCGGGCAGGCCGTACATCAGGTCGAAATTGATCGCGTCGATGCCGCGCATGCGAAGCGATGTCATCGCGGTCTCGATATGGTCGAGCGGCTGGATGCGGCCGATCGCCGCCTGGATGTGCGGCGCGAAGGTCTGCACCCCCATGCTCACCCGGCTGACCCGCGACGAGGCGAGAACCAGCGCCCATTCGGAGGTGAAATTGCGCGGGTCGATCTCGATCGACACCTCGGGGCGCGAGCAGTCGAACACCGTCATGATCCGGTCGAGCAGCCGGACGAACTCGACCGGCGCGATCGCATTGGGGCTGCCGCCGCCAAAGGCGATATGCTGGACGCGTCCGCGCCCGCCCAGCCTTTTGGCCACCATCGCGATCTCGGCACGCAGCGCGGTGAGATAATCGGTCAGCCGGTGCTTGCGGTTGGCAGCGCCGGTGTTGCAGCCGCAATACCAGCAGATCTGCTCGCAATAGGGTATGTGGACATAGAGCGAGAGAGGGGCCCCCGATTCCACCGCATCGAGCGCGCGCATATAATGCTGAGCCCCCACATCCTCGCCGAAATCGGCAGCGGTGGGATAGCTCGTATAGCGCGGCACAGGGCGGCTGAGCAGATCGGGGTGATATGTCCACATGCCCGCAGATTATGCCGCTTCAGGCCAGGCAACATTGATGGAGGTCAAAGTTCCCTGAAAGACCTTCGCACCGCGCCGAATTCGATCAGAAGCTCGACCAGTTCTCGTCGTCAGGATCGGGCTTGAGCGCCAGATTGCCGGCCACCGGGGCGGGGCGATGCTTGGGCGGCGCGGCGCGCGGGGCTGGCTGTCTGGTGCGGTGGCCGGTGTCGAAGCCTTCGACCAGACGTGCGAGGTCGTTGGCCTCGTCGGCAAGGCTGCGTGCGGCGGCGTTGGACTGTTCGACCATCGCGGCATTCTGCTGCGTCATCTTGTCCATGTCGCTCACCGCCTGGTTGACCTGCTGCAGGCGCAGTGCCTGGGCCTGGGCGGAATCGGCGATCTCGGCGATGCGGTCGTTGATCGCGGCGACCCGCTCGCCGATGCGGGTCAGCACGGTGCCGGTTTCGTCAACCAGCGCCACGCCTTCGGCCACCGATGCGTGCGATGCGCCGATCAATGCCTTGATATCGCTGGCGGCATCGGCCGAGCGCTGCGCAAGCGCCCGGACCTCGTTGGCGACGACCGC
>NZ_LSIS01000550.1:0-16806 GCF_001556365.1 Blastomonas sp. CCH1-A6
GGTGCCGCCGTATTCGTCGCTGCCGCCTCATTGGTCTCGGTCTTCGAGCCACATGCAGCAAGGGCAGCGGTCAGGGCCAGGACGGACAGAGCGTGAACTTTCATTGCAGGTTCCTTTCGTGGTGCTTCATTGGGATCGAGGGTTGAGAAGACCGCTGCCTCAGAAGCAGATAGGCGGCGGGGATGACGAACATCGAGAGAAGCGGCGCGGTCAGCATGCCGCCGACCATGGGTGCGGCAATCCGGCTCATGACTTCCGAGCCGGCGCCGGAGCCGACGAGGATCGGCAAAAGCCCCGCGATAATGACGGCGACGGTCATCGCCTTGGGCCGGACCCTGAGCAGCGCGCCTTCGCGCACCGCTTCTGCAATATCTTCGTGCGACGGCCTCTCGCCCCGCGCCTCGAGGGCATCCCTGAGATAGATCAGCATCACGACGCCGAACTCGGCGGCGACGCCGGCAAGCGCAATGAACCCGACGCCGGTCGCGACCGACTGGTGATAGCCGAGCAGGTAGAGGATCCAGAAACCGCCGGTGAGCGCGAAGGGGATTGTGCCCATGATGAGCACTGCCTCGTCGAGCCGCCGGAAGATGAGGTACAGCAGCAGGAAGATGATCGCGAGCGTCGCCGGCACGACGATCTTCAGCCGGTCGATCGCGCGCGCGAGATATTCGAACTGGCCCGAATAGGCGAGGCTGACACCCGACGAGAGCTTGACCTCGCGGGCCACCGCAGTCTGCAGATCATCGACCACCGAGGCGAGATCGCGTCCCCGGACGTCGACATAGACCCAGGTCGATGGCCGTCCGTTCTCGGTCTTCAGCATCGGCGGTCCGTCGCTGATCGCGATCTGCGCGACGCTGCCCAGCGTGATCTGCTGGCCCGATGGCGTGAGCACCGGAAGAGCGCGCAGTGCGTCCGGACTGTCGCGCAACTCGCGCGGGTAGCGGACATTGATGGGATAGCGCGCCAGCCCCTCGACGGTTTGGCCGACATTCTCGCCGCCGATCGCGCCCGCGACGATCGCCTGGACATCGGAGATGTTGAGGCCATATCGCGCGGCGGCGATCCGATCGATCTGCACATCGACATAACGCCCGCCTGTCAGCCGCTCGGCGAGTGCGGAGCTCACTCCGGGCACTCCCTTCGCGACCCGTTCCACCTCGCGCGCGATATGGTCGATGGCGGCAAGATCCGACCCAGAGACCTTGACCCCGATCGGGCTCTTGATGCCGGTCGCCAGCATGTCGATCCGGTTGCGGATGGGCGGCACCCAGATGTTGGCGAGGCCGGGTACTTTCACGGTGCGGTCGAGCTCCTCGACCAGCTTCTCCGGAGTCATGCCGGGCCGCCATTGCTCGCGCGGCTTGAAGCGGATCGTCGTCTCGAACATCTCGAGCGGGGCGGGGTCGGTCGCGCTCTCCGCGCGCCCCGCTTTCCCGAACACGCTCTGGACCTCAGGCACCGACTTGATCATGCGATCGGTCTGCTGGAGCAGCTCCGAGGCCTTGGCGGCAGAGAGCCCCGGCAGCGCCGAGGGCATGTAGAGAAGATCGCCCTCGTTCATCGCCGGCAGGAATTCGCCGCCGAGCCGGGACAGCGGCCAAGCGGTCGTCAGGAAGACCAGCCCCGCGAGGACGAGGGTCGCCTTGGGTTTCTTCAACACCCAGTCGATGGCGGGACGATAGGCCCGCGTCAGCGCGCGGTTGACCGGATTGGCCTGCTCGGAAGGAATCTTGCCCCGGATGAGCCAGCCCATCAGCACCGGAACCAGCGTCACGGACAGGATCGCCGCGGCCGCCATGGTGTAGGTCTTGGTGAACGCGAGCGGCGCGAAGAGACGCCCTTCCTGTGCTTCCAAAGTGAAGACGGGCACGAAGGACAGGGTGATGATGAGGAGCGAGAAGAAGAGCGCGGGACCCACCTCGCGCGCCGCGTCGGTGATCACCGTCCAGCGCGCCCCCCCGGCCAGCTCTTCACCGGGATGATCATGCTCCCATTGCTCGATCCGCTTGTGGGCGTTCTCGATCATCACGATCGCGGCGTCGACCATGGCGCCGATCGCGATCGCGATCCCGCCCAAGGACATGATGTTGGCGTTGACGCCCTGGAAATGCATCACGATGAAGGCGGCGAGGACGCCAAGCGGCAGCGTGACGATCGCGACAAGCGCCGAGCGCACGTGCCAGAGGAACAGCGCGCAGACGATCGCCACAACCACGAACTCTTCGGCAAGTTTGTGCGTGAGGTTCTCAATCGCGGCATCGATGAGGTGCGAGCGGTCATAGGTCGGCACGATCGCGACGCCGCGCGGCAGGCTCTTCTTTAAGAGCTCGAGCTTGTCCTGCACCGCCTGGATAGTGGCACGTGCGTCTGATCCCGAACGCAGGATGACGACTCCGCCCGCCACTTCGCCGTCGCCGTCGAGCTCGGCGATACCGCGGCGCATTTCGGGGCCAAGCTGGATGGTCGCGACGTCGCCGAGCGTTACCGGCACGCCGCCGGCCGCAGTGCGCAGCGGTATGGCGCGGAAGTCGTCGAGCGTCTGAAGATAGCCCGAAGCGCGCACCATATATTCGGCCTCGCCCAGCTCGAGGACCGAGCCTCCGGTTTCCTGGTTGGCCTGCCCGATCGCCGCGACGGCCTGCGCGTGGGTGATGCCGTAACCGGCAAGCTTCACCGGATCGAGCACGACCTGATATTGCTTGACCATGCCGCCGATGCTGGCGACTTCGGCCACCCCAGGCAGGCTCTTGAGCTCGTAGCGGAGGAACCAGTCCTGGAGCGACCGCAGCTGCGCGAGGTCGTGTCCGCCGGTCCGATCGACCAGCGCATATTGATAGACCCACCCCACCCCGGTGGCGTCGGGGCCGATCGCGCTGCGTGCGGTGTCAGGCAAGCGGCCCTGGACCTGGTTGAGATATTCAAGGACGCGCGAGCGCGCCCAATAGAGGTCGGTCCCATCGGCGAAAATGACATAGACGAAGCTGTCGCCGAAGAAGGAATAGCCGCGCACGGTCTTCGCCCCGGGCACCGACAGCATCGTCGTCGCGAGCGGGTAGGTGATCTGATTTTCGACGATCTGGGGGGCTTGGCCCGGATAGCTCGTGCGGATGATGACCTGGGTGTCGCTGAGGTCGGGCAGCGCGTCGATCGGCGTGCTGCGCAAGGCAAGGAGTCCGCCGAGGACGAGCGCCAGGGCGCCGAGCACTACGAACAGGCGGTTGTTAGCCGACCAGTCGATGAGACGGCCGATCATCGCGCCGCCTCGCGGCTCAGCGTGCGAACAACTGGACCTTCCGCCGCTTGGTCGAAGCCGAAGACGACGCGGTCGCCCTTCTTGAGCCCGCGCGCGAGCGCCGGGCTCCCCAGCTTGAACGTCATCGTCATGGCGGGCCATTTGAGCGCGGGGACAGGGGCGTGACTGAGGGTAATCCGGTCGCCCGCGATGCTTTCGATCCGGCCGCTCGCGCGATAGGCGCCGTTGGATGTCGTTTCCGGTCGCGGAGTTGGGGCTGCCCCGCCGATCGGGCGCGCCTCGATTCCCGAGAGGCTGGCCTCGGAGTCGATCAGGAACTGGCCGGAAGCGACGATCTTCTCCCCCTCGGCGAGGCCGGCAAGGATTTCGGTCTGGCCTCCTGACTCGGCGCCGGTCTGCACCTCGGCGGGCCGATAGCGCCCTTGCGCCAGCGCCAGCATGACGAGCGAACGCTTGCCGGTCCGAATGACCGCCTCCGAGGGGACGAGCAGTGCCGGCCGCGCAGCGTCGCCGAGATCGACCGAGGCGAACATGCCAGGGCGCAGGCGCCCGGCTCGGTTGGAAAGTTCGATCCGCACGGTGAGCGTCCGGCTTTCGGCGGCGACGCTTGGGAGGATCGCGGCGATGCGGCCGGTGAAGCGCTCGCCCGGATAGGCGGCGAGGGTCGCGGTCGCGCTCTGGCCTGGGCGAAGCCTGCCGGCCATCGCCTCCGGCACGGCGGCATTGAGCCACACCGTACCGAGCCCATTCACCTCGGCGAGTGTCTGACCGCTCGCGACCGTCATCCCGGCCCGGACGCCGAGCGTCTTGATTGTGCCGCCGGTCGGCGCCGAAATCGTCATCACATTGTGCGGTCGCCCGCTCCGCTCGACTGCGGCCACCGTTCCGGTGGGCATGCCCAGCAAGAGCAGGCGCTGACGGGCCGCGCGAGCGAGGCCCGCATCACCGATCCGCCGGGCGGCCAGATATTCCGCCTGTGCGCCCGCCCATTCCGGCACCAGTATGTCGGCGAGCGGGGCGCCTGCCCCGATCACATCGCCCGGCGCGCGCGCATAGACCCGTTGGACGAAGCCGCCAGTTCGCGCCTGGACGATGGCGACGTCGCGCTCGTTGAACTCGATTGTACCGGTCGCCGCGAGGCCCGATCCCAGCGTGCCCGTTCGCGCCTCCGCGATGCGCAGGCCAAGCGATTGCGTGCGGCTTGGGTCGATCGCCACGCCGGTCTCGCCGCTCGCCGCTTCGTCGACATATTTGGGGACAAGCTCCATATCCATGAAAGGCGATTTGCCCGGCTTGTCGAAATGCTGGCTCGGGACCATCGGATCGTACCAGTAGAGGATCTTGCGTCCGCTTTGCGCTGTTGCTCCAGGCGGAGACTCATGGCGCCAATTCGCGAGGCCATAGCCGAGGCCACCCGCCGCGAGTGCGAGCGCCGCGGCGGCCATGCCCAGCTGCGCGCGCGAGCTTGTGTCGAATTTCATTGGCTGTTCCCCCCAAAGGTGAAGACGAGCCGCACAGCATCGCGCGCGACTTCGGCCTCCCTGTCGAGCAATTGCAGTTCGATGTCGGCAAGCATGGTCTGGGCCTCGATCACGTCGAGCAGCCCGGCGCGACCCGCCGCATAGCTGGCCGTCTCGAGCTCAGCGCGATTGCGCGCGAGCGGCAGCAGCGTGTCGCGTGCGCGCATCCATTGCTCATGGTGCATGTCATGGTCGGCAAGGCCGGCTTCGAGATCGGCGAGCAGCGACCGGCGCATGTCCTCCTGCTCAGCCATCGCCGCGCCGGCGTTCGCGGTACTGGAGGCGATCATCGGGTCCTGCCGCCGTTTGGCAAAAAGGGGCAGGCTGACGGTGACGCCGGCCGAGACCATGTCGCCATAACGGTCTGCGCGGCGCTGATAGGCGACGTCGAAGCCCCAGTCGGGACGTTTATCGGCGCGGGCGATGGCAACGTCAGCCTCGGCCTGGGCGACCCGGGCACTGGCGGCGCCGAGATCGGGATGCTCCGCTAATGCGGCTCGCAAAGTCGTTGCATCGACCGTGAGCGCTGGGACGTCGCCAACGGTTTCAGGCGCCGACTCGCCGGTCCAGCGCGAAAGGAGCGCGCGCTGACGTCCCACTTCGGCGGCGAGCTCGCTCCGGCGGTCTTCCAGCACCGCGAGCGACTGCCGAACCTGCAGCGTCTGTGCGGGGCGGGCCGCGCCCGAGGCAACACCCGACTTTGCCGCGGAGGGAAGGGGGGCGAGCCGGGAAACTATGCCGTTGAGGGCGGCAAGACGACGCTCCGCATAGGCGAGATCGATCCAGGCCAGCGCCGTCGCCACCTTGACCCGCCTGCTCTCGGACAGAAAGGTTGCTTCCGCCGCCTGGACATCAGTCCGCGCTCTGCTTGAGCGCGCACGTCGCTTGGCGGCGTTGGGGACCTCCTGCGAGATCCCTAGCCGCGCCATCGTCATGCTGTCTTCGACGAAGCTGCCCGCTGGCGGACCCGACACCGGGAAATTGTCGATTCCGAGTCCAAGCTTGGGATCAGGAAGCTGCCCTGCGGCGGGCAGCGCAGAACGACGCGCATCAGCCTCCAGCGCCTTGGCGCGAAGCGAGGGAGCCTGTGCCTCGGCTCGGGCGAGCGCCTCCTCGAAGCGAAGCTGCCCGGCGAGCGCGGGATTCGTGGTCAGAGCGAGCACAGGGACGGCTAAGAAGAAGGTACGCATGGAGGACTCCCATTGCAGAGGATCCCGGGCCGTGAAGGACAAATTATGAGTGCCAACGCGCGCCGACGCGGTCTCTTGCCCGCGCCGGCGCGACGCGCCTGGCCTCACTGTTCTATCCTATCGGCCGGGAACCGTGGCTCAGCCGGCCGAAGACGACATGTTGCCTTCATGCATGGATTTCATGCAATCGGCCGCGCTCGTCTTCATCATGTCGCAGGCGCAGTTCGCCATCTGCGCGCTGTCGGGCACCCACACGCGCTTCTGCGCCGGGCCGGTCGCTCGCGGCCCATATTGCGGCACTGACTTCCATTCCCAGCGCCCTTGCGGCGCACTGCTCTGGTCGGCAGCCCATGCGGGCGCGGCGAGGCTGAAGACCGCCAGCAGGGCGGCCAAAATCGACTTCTTGATCATCACGAATATCCTTGACTGTATGGAGAGGCATCGCGGGCGTCTGGACGCGACAAGAAGCCGCGCGCCTGACGGGCGCGATTGTTCAATCAGCCAAGGAGGGTGGGGGGCTCCGGCTCGGGTGCGTACTCGTGCCCCTGCAGGACGCTGACGGTGGTCCAGAAAATAGCCTGGTTGTGAATCCACGGCGATGCGGGCGCGGGCACTGCATTACCCAGCACGATTGGCACAACGCATCCCATCGCCCCGATACAATCGAGCGTAAGCCCCTTACACGGTGTTCCTTTTGGCGCGGGCTGCTGCTTGGCCATCATTGCCATGCAATCGGCGTCCATCGCCATCGCTGTGGGCGCACGCGCCGCGACGGGCACGCCGTGCGCATAGGCCAGCTGCGCCCCGAAGAGGCCGAAGAGCGCTCCGACAAGGAGCAGAGAGGCGAGCAAGCGTTTCAAGACGTTTCTATCTATCGCAGCCTAATCTTTCCGACAATCGCCATCTATCCTTGATGGCGCGCAAATATTCGTGTGCCTGATGGACCGAATGCGACGACGACATAGGGGTCGCCGCGACGACCCGGCACCTCCATGCCCGGCGATCCCACCGGCATTCCGGCCACGGCTAGGCCAGTGACGCCCTTCGGGCGCTGGGCGAGCACCCGCTTCATGTCTGCGATGGGAACGTGACCTTCGAAGACCAGGCCGTCGATGACTGCGGTATGGCAGGAGGACAGCGAGGCCGGAACGCCGCGCGTGCCTTGGAAAGTGGCGCGAGACTGATCGTCTACCATCCTGATCTGCCGCCCGAACTGTGCGCGGACTTGTGCCGCCCATTGCTCGCAGCACCCACATCCCGGGTCGCGGTGAACCACGATCGGGCCCGCCGCATTTGCAGCGGTTGCCAAAAGCATCAATGCGGCTCCAAGCAGATGGCGCTTCAGCATGTTCGGTCCTCTTTCCTTCATCTGCCTATACGCGGTCGGGAGAAGAACCCCTCGAAATATGCCGCGCGTCAATTGAGGCGCACAAGGATGACCTTCATCTGTTCGATCTCGCGGCGCTGAGAGTTTCGGATTTCGCCGCACAGGCGCTTGACCTCTGCATCCCGGAGATTCGCTTCGCGGCACATCAGGATGGCGCCTGAATGATGTGGGATCATCGAACGCAGGAAGGCGACGTCGTCGATTGTCGTTTGGGATCGGATCAGCGCGAATGACCCAAAGAAAACGGCCACCGATACGACGATGATCGCAAGATTGGCGGAGCGCGATGCAAACATGTGCTTCATCGCCAGAATCATCAGCACCACCATGGGTGCTACCATCATCAGCGTCATGTAGAGCATGTTGAGATTGTTGTAGAAGCTGTCGAGGCTGTCGATCATGACGAACATCACGAGGTACATGATGACGGCGCCGATCAAGGTCTGCAGGGCAAGACTCAAATAGCCGTTCATCTTGCTTCCTGCGTTCTGCGAATGGTCCATCTCACTCTCCTGTCGGTCCCGCCCGGATATCAGTCCGCCTCACGTCCTCGGTGAGCGCTCAGAACCAGATTCGGACGCCAGCGACAAAACTCGTCGTTGTCGGATCTTCCCCGTCGTCGCGCGCGTAACGGGCGGTCTGGCCGCTTTTCGCGTCGTAGGACACACCCACATAGGGTGCGAGCTTGCGCGTGATTTCATAGCGCAGCCGCAAGCCCAGCTCTGCATTGGAAAGACCGGCCCCGATGCGATTTTCCGGTACGTCTTGCGCAGCGAAGTTCAGTTCGACCCTAGGCTGCAAGACCAGGCGCTGGGTTAGGCGCTGATCATAATAGCCCTCGACGCGCCCGAGCAGGTCGCCCTTGTCCGAGAGGAAGACAGCGCCCTCGACCTCAAACCAATAAGGGGCAAGCCCTTCGAAGCCAAGCACGGCATAGGCGCGTGAGGGATTGGGCTTGAAGTCGTAGCGCACACCTGCCTGGAGATTGAAATAGGGTCCTATCGCGCGGCTGTAGAGCGCCTGGATCTCTGCGGCTTCTACGCCGTCGCGGAAAGCGCCTTCTCCTTCGGATTTAAGCGTCAGCCGGTTGATGTCGCCGCCGAACCAAGCCTCGCCGTCCCACCGATAGCCGTCACGGCCTTTGCGGGCCTGATATTCGGCAAGGTTGAACATCACCTGCGACAGCGTCTGGCCGCCTTCTTCTGCCATCATTTTCCGGCGCGCCAGCGCCATTTCGGCCGGGGGAAACTGGCGATCGGCATAATGGTCCATTGGTGGCCTTGGAGCCGGCGCGCTGCCGGCAGGCAGTGCCGTACCGGTCGGCTGCATGGTCGGCATCGCGCTCATGTCGTGGCCGGCATGCTCGTTTTGCATGTCCATGCCCGGCATGGCGTCATCAGCCATGGTCTTTGAGGGGTCTTCGGACATGCCCGGCATGTTGGAGTGATCCATGCCCTGCATATCATGACCCTGATGCGCTGCCGGTGGCTGGGCAGGCTTGGGAGGCTCGCGCCTCACCGGGCGCGCCGCAGGCGCTGGTCGACGGGGTGCCGGTTTTCTCACCTTGGGCTTGGGCTTTGCAGCCTGTGGCTGTGCCGTCGGCATCGACATCCCCGGCATGTTGTGCATCGAATGATCCTGCGCGAACGCGGGTGCTGTGAGGACCATGGCGGACGATGCGGCGAGGAGAGCAGCGAGCCGCGTCATGCTGCCTCTCCTTTGGGACGGACGCTGACGATCCGCATCATGCCGGCATGCATGTGATAAAGTAGGTGGCAGTGGAAGGCCCAGTCGCCGACGGCGTCTGCAGTGAAATCCCAGGTCACCTTCCCGCCCGGCTGAACGATCACGGTATGCTTGCGCGGCCCATGATCGCCATGGCCGGTCACCAGCTCGAAGAAATGGCCATGAATATGGATAGGATGTCCCATCATGCTATCGTTGATCAGGTTCACCCGCACACGCTCGCCCTCGATGAACGGAATGGGCTCATGCACGTCGGACATCTTCTCGCCATCGAAGGACCACATGAAGCGCTCCATGTTGCCGGTGAGATGGATGTCGATACTGCGAGACGGCGCGCGCACGTCGGGATTGCGGTCGAGCGCCATCAGGTCCTTGTAGACGAGGACCTTGTGACCGACATCCTCGAGACCCTGGCCGGGTTCGCCAGTCCGATCCATTGGCATCGGTGAGATCGTCTGGACACCGGGGCCGCGCTTGACCTGAGGTGCGTTGGAGAAGTCGCGCATGTTCATCGCGCCCATATCCGTCGATCCCATGTCATGGCCCGCCATGGGCTGACTGCCGGCCATCGCACCATGGCCCATCGCCGCGTGATCCATGCCGGTCACACTGCCTTGACCCATGGAGGAATGGTCCATCGCTCCCATCGTGTTATGATCCATGCCCGCCATCTGCGGCTTGGTGCTTTGGATGGCCGCTCCGGCAGCGACGCCCGAAGCAAGTCGCCCCGACGCATTTTTCTCCGCTGTCGGATCGACTCCGCGAGACGAGTTCATGCCACCCGACATGTCCATGCCTTCCATGCCCTGCATGCCGGACATATCCATCCCCATGTCCTTCATCGTCGTGATGGGACGCTTTCGAAGAGGTGGAACCGGCGCGGTCATGCCGGCCCGAGGTGCTAGGGTTGCCCGCGCCATACCGGAGCGGTCGATAGCCTCGCCGACGAGCGTGAAGGCCTTGTCTTCGGACGGCGTGACGATTGCATCATAGGTCTCTGCAACGCCGATCTGGAACTCGTCGACCTCGATCGGCATGACATTTTGGCCGTCAGCCTGGACGATGGTGAGGCGTAGCCCCGGAATGCGGACGTTGAACGTCGTCATCGCGGAGGCATTGATAAACCGCAGACGGACCCGCTGGCCTGGCGTGAAAAGCGCAGTCCAGTTGTCAAACGGCCCATGGCCATTGACGAGATAGGTATAAGCGGCGCCTGTGGCGTCGGAGACGTCGGTCGGATCCATCCGCATCGCTCCCCAATCGACCCTATCCTTGAGCCGTTGGTCTTTGCCTGCGAGCAGACCGGCAAGTGTCTGCCGCTGGAAATTGAAATGGCCTGGATCGACCTTCATGCGCCGAAAGATCGCCTCTGGCGAAAGCTGGCTATGGTCGGACAGAACGATGACATGCTCGCGGTCGGACTGGACGGGGTCGGCGCCTGCAGGATCGATCACGATCGGGCCGTAATGTCCAAGCTGCTCCTGGAGGCCGGAATGGCTGTGGTACCAATAGGTGCCGTTCTGACGGACGGGAAACTCGTAGAGATAGCTCGATCGCGGCTTAATTCCCGGAAACGACACGCCAGGAACGCCGTCATGTTGGGGTGGCACGAGAAGGCCATGCCAGTGAATCGAGCTGTCTTCGTCGAGATCGTTGATCACGTTGAGCCGCACTGTCTGGCCTTCACGAAGGCGGATCAGCGGGGCCGGCACGGTGCCGTTGATGCCGATCGCGGCTGACCGGCGCCCATCGATCGTCATCGTTTGTCGTGCGATCTTCAGCGTTATATCGGTGCCCGATACGGTTGGAATCGGCACGGTGAGCCCCTCGGAAACCGGTTGGGCCCATGCCGGCAGCCAGTCAGCAGCGTGAGCGGCGTCTGTGAAGCCGGCTTGATGACCGTGCAGTTGCCGGCGGCAAGCGCCGGGGCGATCTTCCATGCCGCCATCAGCAGCGGGAAGTTCCATGGGATGATCTGGCCAACGACGCCGAGCGGCTCGCGGAAATGATAGGCGATGGTGTCGGCGTCGATCGTCGAGATCGTGCCTTCTTCCGCCCGGATGCAGCCGGCGAAATAACGAAAATGGTCGATCGCGAGCGGCACGTCGGCGGCGCGCGTCTCGCGGATCGGTTTGCCGTTGTCGATCGTCTCGGCAAGCGCCAGCAGTTCAAGATTGTGTTCCAGACGGTCGGCGATCCTGTTGAGCAGCGTTGCGCGCTCGGCCGGCGCAAGCCTCGCCCATTGGTCCTTGGCGGAGTGGGCAGCGTCGAGCGCGCGCTCGACATCTTCGGTGGTAGAGAGGGCGAACTCGGCGATCAGCGCGCCGTTGATCGGGCTCGTGTCGGCGAAATATTGGCCTGTGGAAGGCGGGCTCCAGCGCCCGGCGATGAAATTGTCGTAGCGATGCCGGAAAGTTGGCGCGGCATTGATTGTCTCGATGGCCTGTTCGAACATGATCCCGGTTCTTGTGTTGTCCTCGTCAAGTGTGTGCGTGACGGCCAAGCGCGGCCCTTGCGGCAGGATCCGGTTACCCCGTTCGCCCGCCGCCTATCGAGCATCGCTTGCACTCAGGGTTTGTCCCGCGATTTGAGTCTGACGGGAGCGCGCGTGGTCCTAGCGATACATGGCGCAAATCCGGCCCTTTGCGGCGAAGGGGGGCAAGAACGGCCCGCCGCCGGGGGCGGGGCGGCGGGCCGTCAGCTCCGGGGAGCGGAGTCTACATGTCATTCATCGGCATCGGTTTGTCCGAGGGCATCGCCATGGGCTTGTCCGCTGGCTTCATGCCTTTGCTCGGGCAACAATCCTTGCCCGGCTTCATCGGCATGCCCGCCTTGCCGCCTTGCGCCGCCATGCCGCCCATACCTTGTTGCTGCATGCCCTGCTGCTGCATGCCCTGCATGCCCATCTGGTGGTCCTGCATCATTTGATCGTGCATCTGCTGCCCGCCGTGATCCATGCCCTGCTGGTGCGCATGGTCCTGAGCGGCCGTGGTCGACGGCGGCGGCGGGGCGACAGGCGCTTTGGGTGATGCTGTGGGCTTTGGGGCCGTGACCGCAGGCATGTCGGCCGGCAGTTCGTCGGCCATCACATAGGCTACGCCGCCGACACTGGTGAGCAAGCCGAAAACAGTAAGATAGATGGCTTTCCGGGTCATTTCGCGTCTCCGCTAAACTGGCGATACTCTTGCGTTTTTCTCGCCGCTTCTTGGCTCTGCAATGGGACCACCCGCCGCTTGAAACTATACGTAGTTTGCGAAGCGCCCCGTTCAGTCGGCCATCGCGGCCATATGGCGGCAGCCTTCCGCACACCGTCTACAGGCTTCAGCGCAATGGGTCAGCTGCGGGTCGTCACGCCGCTGCTCGCATTCGCGAGCGCACTGGTCGCAAGCGTCCGCACAGGCTCGGCAAAGGATGGTGTGCAGCGCCGAGCGACGCAGCATCGAATTGGCCGTCGCCTGGCAGATTTCCGCACAATCGCTCAGGAGCGTGAGCAGCGGGGCGCTGGCCGGCGATCGGCTCGAGCTTGCGACATAGTTCGCCGTCTCCAAACACATGGCATGCGACGCGGCGCAAAGATCGATGCAGTCCTTCATCGGCATCGCCATTGCTGCGGCGTGCCCCGAACCATCGCTTGCGACAGCGCCGCTTGCCACTCCTGAAGCGAGAAGCGCCGTACCGCTCGCCAACAGGGTTCTGCGTTCGATCATCCTTACCTCCATCATGAACCGTTTGGATCGATCCCGGGATTCTCCCCGCAGCCGGGTTGGCCACCGCTACCTGCGGCAAGCGAGCGATGACGCGCCATGACGGTATCCTGCCAGGGCCAATGGCCATTGATCTCGACACCGAGCGAGATGCTGAGGAACGTGCGCACCAGGACCAGCCCGGCCAGTACGACCAGGTCGGCGATTGTCGGGTTGATCACCAGCGATTTGACGATGTCGCCTGCGACCAGGAATTCGAGACCCAGAAGAATGCTGCGCCCCAGCGTCGAACGGAAGGCGAGATAGGCGCGCGACCGGTCGCTCCCTCGAAACGCCCGGAGAAACACGCCACTGGCATAGGCCGCGCCGACCAGGATGACCAAGGTGCCGGCCAGATCCAGAACGACGACGGCCAGGTGGAAAAACTGGCTTAGCCAGGGCGCGTTAATGGTGATCATACCACCCCCGGCGCCGGATGTTGTTGAAGCTGTCGGTGGTATGGCAGGAATAGCACTGATCGACCCGGGCCTTCTCGCGTGCGGCCCGCTGCGAAACCATGCTGAAGTGTTCCATATAGTGGCTGGGAGGCGCTTTGTGACACTCGACGCACTGCGTCGAATTGGTCGAAGGGTGGCGATAGCTGGCAATCGTCCACGAATCGGTGCTGTGGCAGGTGGCGCAATCGGCGCCGAACAGCCCGAGATGCTTGTCCCTGATCGAATGGCAGCTCGCACAATCGAGCGTCGCACCGGACGTCGCCAGGGGTTTGCGGGATTGCATTTGCAGAGCCGGGCCGCTCCAGTTCTTCGGATCGAGCAACGCGGCGTGGCTCATTTGGACAATCCCCTGATTGCCCTGATGCTCGACATGGCAGGAACTGCATTGCGTGGCCTGGGAATGGAACATGGTCGATTGCTTGTCCCCGAACTCGGTTCCGGCGTGGCATGACAGGCAGGTCTTCGCCTCAACTCCCTTGAGGGGCGTGTGGCAGCTGGCGCATTGTCCGGCCAGCGACCGGTGGGCGCTCGACAAGGGTCCGGGAGCGACAAAACGCTCCACAATCCCGGCCTCGGAAGGCGCGTTCGTGCGCAAGGCCAATGGCGCACCCACCAGCAGAGCCACGGTCGCGAGAACGAAGAGCCAAAAAAGGAGGCGCGCAAACCTCATATCCAGCGCAATCCGAAATAGATCGCGGCGCCGATGTGGACGACAAGGACGGCGTAGAGAATGCAGCCGACCACGATGTGCAGCCACCGCCACTTGCCGAACAGGGCATCGGTTGCGCTTTCCGCCCGCACCGCGAATTCCATGTCCACCATTGCTCCGGCCAGGGATTCAGCGTCCTTCGCGGCGGGATCGGCGGGCCGCTCGGCGGAGACGAACAACAATCTGTGCCAGCGGCGCAGCGGGGGCGCTTCCGCCTCCTTGGCAATGGTCGCGTCGAGGCCAAGAAGCGCCGCTTGTAGCGAGGCCAGTTCGGATTTCCGTCCGCGCAGCGCCTTAGCCAACTGGCCCAGCAAATAGCGGCCGATGTAGCCGCTCAAGACCGTCAGCAATAGCGTCCCGGTCAAGACCAATCCGGCCGGGCTCTCCAAGCTATGCGCGGCGTGGACGAGGCCGAGGATCGCGGCCAGAACCCCGGCGTAGATGTGAATCGCCAGCAGCGTCGGCTTGCTGACACGGTGCGCGGTCGCCTCGGCGATCGATTTGACGTGCTTGACCAGGACATAGGGCAAGGTCAGCAGCATCAGCACCGCAGCCGCGATGCCAATGACCCCGCCAGCCAGGCTGCCCGGGAAGCGCGGAGAGACGTGCAGCAGATATCCCAACGGGAAGAGGATCACGAACGCGACCATGAGAGCAACCAGGATATCACCGCGCTCGCGCATCAGGCTTCCACCACCAGCGGCTGTCCGGCGCTCTTCGCCTGGCACGCCAGAATGTAACCCTTTTGCTTGTCCTCCGGATCGAGACCGGTCTCGACCGCCATCGTGACTTCACCCGAGATCAGCTTGGTGACGCAGACGCCACATTCGCCAATTCTGCAGGCATAGGAAATCTCGACGCCGGCGTCTTCGGCGGCTTCCAGCACAGTCTCCTCTGCGGACAACGGGGCCGAGACGCCCGAGACCGCAAAGGTCACCGTTGTTGGCGCCACGGCATCCTTGCGCTTCGTGCGTGCCGCCGCCGGACGCTCTTTCGTTTCGATCTCAGCCGCGTTGTCCGGCAAGGAGGCAGGGCCAAATGCCTCGGTGTGCAACTGCGCCTCGGGCACGCCAAGCTCCGCGAGCTGCGCGCGCATTGCCGCCATCATGCCGGGGGGACCGCACAGGTGGACCCGGCGCTTGGCTATGTCCGGCACAGCGGCGCGCAGCATTTCCAGGGTGATCGGCCCTTCCGGCCCAAGCCAGACGGTGCCCGCGGAGCGTTGCATTGCGGCCATCACATGAAGGTTGGCGAAGCGTCGCTCCAGCCGTTCGAGCTCGTCGCGAAAGACGAATTCTTCGGTCGAGCGCGCGCCATAGAGGAAGAAGATCTCTCCTGGCCAGGCGATGTCGGTAAGATAGCGCAGCACCGACATCATCGGTGTGATGCCGACGCCCCCGGCGATCAGGACGATGCTCTCGGCATCGGTTCCGGTGAAGGTGAACTCACCGAAGGGGCCCGTCACCTTGAGCAGATCGCCAGTCTTGACCTCATCGTGGAGAAACTTCGAAACCGCGCCCTGTTCCTCGCGCTTGACGGTGAGTTCGACGTAGGCCCGTTGCGTCGGCGAGGAGGCGATCGTGTAGGATCTTCGCACGGCTTTGTCCGCTTGCGGGGTGACCTCCACCTGCAAGAATTGGCCCGGCAGAAAGTCGAATGGCAGGCGATCCGCGCCGGGATCGGCCAATCGGAAGGTTTGGACCGTAGGCGTCTCGCGAACGATCTGAACGACCTTTAGCTGGCCCGACCACCGTTTCGAAGGACGCAAGGCCGCAGCCGGTGGGACGTCTTGCGTCGGCACGGCGTCGCGAGCCGGGGGAAGCGATTCCGGCAGCGGTTGCCCCGAGGTCCTGGCGAGGGCGGCAACGGGCGCCGCGACCGAAGGGCCGCTCGCGGCATTCGCCGCACCCATCAGCGTCCGGACACGGCGAAGCCGGAGCACTTGCAGCGCGATTAGACTGGCGCTGACCAAGGCGAGGAAGAGCATGAGCAAGAAGTGCGAAGGCGAAAGTCCAAACAATTGCCGAGCGCTTGCATGCGCCGGATCGGCGATGCCGAGCTGGTCGCGAAACCAGGTCTGCGCCGCGATCGGAGCTTGCGCTTCGCTCGCAAGCGCGGCTTGACCGGCAGCACCGCTCTTCAGAAGATCGAGCCCTTCGCGCAACTTCTTTGCCGCATCGAGCCGGGCTTGCGGGGTCGCGGCGTGCATTGCCGCCGCGTTGGCCGCTTCGACCATTGCCAAGCCGTCTGAGACGCGCTGTTCCGCCTGGCTGGCCAGAGCCTGCTTCTCCTCGGCCGAAGTGGCTGGCAATGTCAGCAGTTTGGCGAAAAACGGGCCGCGCCGGTTCGCTCCGCCATGTTCGCCTTCTCCGCCCATCATCTCCTGCATCATGTCCTGCATCATCGCGGACATGGCGCTATCGGCGGCGGGCTGGCCGCCCGGCTTGGCCCCGCCGTTGCTGCTCATGGGGGAGGGCGTAGCCATGGGCGACGGCGCGGCACCGCCTGGATGATGCGCGCTGTGCTCGTCGCCGTCCTGCGCGTGCGCCGGCATTGCCAGCGCACACGCAGCGATAGCGATCACAGCGCATCGGGGCTTCGGCATCGACATGGGGAACGCTCGATCGCCGCCTACATGTCCTGCATACCCCCGCTTGGCATCGAACTGCTCTGGTTGGTTGGCTGCGAGTCGGGAGCCGGGGTAGCGGGGTGGTTCATTCCCGGACCCATGCGCATGCTGTCGTGATCCATCTTCTGGCGCTGGTCGGCCTCCATCCGGTTGTGCATATCGTCG
>NZ_LSIS01000551.1:0-753 GCF_001556365.1 Blastomonas sp. CCH1-A6
GCTATGGCTGGTATGACGCGCTGCATCAGCTCGGCAACGTGCGCTTCTATGTTGCTGCCGGAGAACGGGACCACGTCATCGCCGAGAACGGCAGCTTCCCTCCGCTGGATGACCATGTGCGTGCCGAGACGATCGAACTGAGGTTCTGCGTCTTTCACCGCACCACCGAAGCCGAGCGCGAGGAAAGGATCCCGGCAGATGTCGCCTTCGTCGTAAACGAAGATGGCTGGTACAGCGGCATCGACCAGATCCGCATCGCCTATGTTCCGGGTGATGACCTGACTCCCGAAACGCTGGTCGATCTCATCGAGAACGTCTGCTTCTGCGCGAGCGACGACAGCGAGGCCGATTCCTGGGACACCCAGCACGAACACTTCTTGCGCGATGCGCGCGAGCTCGCGGCCCGGGTGCTGCTCGGCGAAGATGAGGCCATTGCGGCGCGTATCCGCGACACGCTCGCCGGCATCCTGTGGGTCATTCCCAAGGATCGGCAAGTTGCCATTACCGTCGCCCCCGGGACCGCGATCGATGTTCAGCTTTCCGCTTGTCAGCCTGCGGGCTGAGGCCCGCGAGGCCGTCCGGTTGCCCGCTGATCACCCCTTTGATCGGAAGGAGACCTCCAATGCATGACACATCCGACCTCTCTTGCGCGCGGCAACGTACCGAGCGCATCGCGCTGCTCAATGATGCCGCATGCGAGGGCCGTGACCGAACGGCCCGCATCGTCATGACCTCCGGGCTGCTTGCAGAATT
>NZ_LSIS01000552.1:0-21410 GCF_001556365.1 Blastomonas sp. CCH1-A6
CCTGCCCCTCTCCCTTCGCCGCTACGCGGCTCTTCCCTCTCCCCTGAAGGGGAGAGGGCAATTCGTTTACAACCGCATCAGGCTCGCCAGATTGTTGCGCTGCATGTCGCTCGATCCGCCGACGATCGGCATGCCCAGCAGATCGCGGACATGGCGTTCCATTTCGTACGCATCGCTGAGCGCATAGGAGCCCATCACCTGCTGACAGGTCAGCGCGATTTCCACGCCGGTATCGGCGACGAACAGCTTCGCCATGCTGGTCTCGACCGAGCAGGGCCGCCCCTCATTGGCGAGCCAGGCGGCATGATAGAGCAGGTGCCGCGCCGCCTGCCACTTGGTGCGCGCGGTGACCAGCTTGTTCCGGATCGCCTGATGCTGGCTGATCGGCTTGCCGAACTGCACCCGCTCCTGCGCATAGGCCCAGGCCTCGTCGATCGCGGCGCGCGCGATGCCGAGCGCGACGGCGGAAATCTCCAGCTTCTCGACATCGAGCGCACGACCCGCGAGCAGCTTCCAGCCCTGGTTCCACATCGCCTCGCCGCCGACGATGGCGCTCACGGGCAACCGCACATTGTCGAAATACACGTCCTGGCTGTGCGTATAGCGCAGGTTGACATGCTCGATGTCCTGCATCGTCACGCCCGCCGCTTTGGTCGGAACCAGCACGAACGAGAGGTTGCGATAGCGTTCCTCCGCCGGGCCCGAACGCACGAGGCAGTAGATGTAATCGGCCCAGTCCGCGCCGGTGCACCAGCGCTTGGCCCCGTTGATGACGATCTCGTCGCCCTCGCGCACCGCGCGCGTCTCGACGCTCGCCAGGTCGCCGCCGACATTGGGTTCGGACAGGCCATAGGCGAAGAACAGCTCTCCCTTGGCCAGGCGCGGCAGGAACTCGGCCTTCTGCTCGGGCGATCCGTTCTCGCTGAGGTTCATGCCGCCATAGAAGCTGGTATGGATGAAGGGACCCGCGAGGCACGGCCCCGCCGTCGCCAGCTCCTCGATGACCGCGATGGCCGCGACCAGATCCTGCCCTGCCCCGCCATGTTCTTCCGGAACGGTGAGCGCGGTGAGGCCCAGCTCGTTGAGTTTCGCATAAACATCGCGCGGCCACTCAGCCGCCTTGTCCCAGGCCTGCCGCGCCTCGCGCGGCGCGTGATCGGCGATGAACCGCTGGATCGTCGCGCGCAGCGCTGAGACGTGTTCTGGCTCGTCGGTGAAGCTCTGGAGGGTCATGCTTGCCTCTCTGCCCTTCCGTCATCCTGAACTTGTTTCAGGATCCATCGTGCCCGGAAAGCCGAAGGTGCGTGGGGATAAATGGACCCTGAAACAAGTTCAGGGTGACAGGATATGGGCGCTTGAATTTTCATCTCACTCCCCCGTCAGCTTTGGCGCGCGCTTCTCGGCCATCGCCGCCACCGCCTCGCGCCGATCGCCCAGATAATTGCTCACGCTCTCCCAGCCGATCGCCGCATCCATCATCTGCGCGGCGAGCGCGCGCAGCGGGATGTTGGTCACGCTCTTGGTCCAGCGCACCGCCCATTTGGGGTTGCCCTGCAGCTTGGCGATGATCTCGCCCAGCTTCGCATCGAGCTGATCGCCCGGCACCGCATGGTTGATCAACCCGAGCGCCTTGGCTTCGGCGGCGCTCAGCATGTCGCCGGTCATCAGCAGTTCCTTGGCCCTGGCATAGCCGATCAGCTGCGGCCAGATCAGCGCGCCGCCATCGCCCGCGACCAGCCCGACCTTGACATGCGGATCGCCGATCACCGCCTTTTCGTCGGCGACGATGATGTCGCACAGCAGCGCGATCGTCGCGCCCAGCCCCGCCGCCGCCCCGTTCAGCCGGCACAATATCGGCTTTTCCATCTCCAGCAGGCTGGACACGATGCGCTTGGCATCCCAGGCGATGGCGCGGAAGCTCGCCGGATCGTCGATCTGCTGCTGGAACCACTGGAAATCGCCGCCCGCGCAAAACGCCCTGCCCTTCGCGGCCAGCACGATGATGTCGCTCTCGCTATCGCGCTGCAGATCGGTGAACACCCGCGCCAGTTCGTCGTGCATCGGGCCGTCGACGCCATTGACCGGATGGTCCGAGGTGATGAACGCGGTCAGCACCCGTCCGTCGCGCTCGAAGGTGAAGCGCGTGTAAGCCTGGTCCTCGATGCGGAATTCGTGGCTCATCCGATATCTCCCAAACGCACCAGCCGCCGCCCGAAGCTCGCGCCGGTGAACAGACCGCAAAACGCCTCGGGCATGGCCTCGAGCCCGTCATACAGCTCCTCGCGATAGATCAGCTGCCCATCGCGGATCATCTGCGCCATCGCGGCCTGCGCCTCGGCGAAATGCGGAATGTCATCGAACACCAGGATGCCGCGCATCGTCAGCCGCTTGGCGATCATCTCGCCGGTATTGGTGATGCCAACGCGCTCGCCCTGCGGCACGTTGTAATCCGCGACCTGGCCCGACATCACGATCCGGCCATGCAGCCGCATCAAGGGCAGCACCGTGTCGATCATCGCATTGCCGACATTGTCGAAGAAAATGTCGACACCCTTGGGACAGGCAGCCGCGATCGACGAGCCGAGATCGTCCACGGCCTTGTAGTCGATCGCCGCATCGAACCCGCAGGTCTCGACCAGCCAGTCGCATTTCTCGCGTCCGCCCGCGATGCCGGTCACGCTCGCAGCGCCCCAGGCGCGCGCGAGTTGACCCGCCGTCGCCCCGACCACGCCAGCGGCCGAGCTGATCAGCACGTGCGCGCCTTCGCGAAACTCGCCGACGCGCTTCATGCCGAACCAGCTGGTCATGCCTGGGATGCCGAGCACGCCAAGCCACAGGCTGCGCGACAGGCCATTATCGACGATCGGCAACACATAGCCGCGCCCGTTGGAAACCGAATGCGTCGTCCAGCCGCCGCTGCCGGCCAACCAGGTGCCGACCGGGAAGCGATCGTTGCGGCTTTCGGTCACCATGCCGACCATGAAACCGTCCATCGTGCTGCCCGGCGGGATCGGCGGGGCATAGCTCGCCCCGGTGGCGTGCAGCCGCGATCGCACGCCGGGATCGACCGAGGCGATGTGGTGTTCGATCAGGAATTGCTGGTCCTCGAGCGCGGGAATGGCGCGTTCGACGATCGCGAAGTCATCCGGCTGCGGCAGCCCGTCGATCGGCGCCTTGAGCACCACGCTGCGCATCGTCGCCATGACCTCTTCCCGCTCCTGCCTGCTTATCGTTGTCCACTTGATTGCATAACCGATACCAATAGCAAAGCAGAAATGCTGACATTGCTGTCAGTGCGGACAATCAGCCGGGGCGGCGATCGTTCCCCAGTTCTGCCAGCAGCACGCGATCGGCATCGGGCACCAGCCCTTCGAGCACCCGCCAGAATCCGGTCACCGAATCCTGCCCCGCGCGGCGATAGGCCTGGGACAGGCGGCTGCGGAGCGCATCGAACAATTCGGCCTCGAGCGTCGCGCCTGCCGGGGTGAGCCTCAGCAGCTTCTGCCGCCGGTCGGTCTCGCCGCTGCGCGTCTCGATCAGGTCGCGGCGCTGCAGCTCGGTCAGCACCCGGCCCAGCGACTGCTTGGTGATCGCGAGCGCGCGCAGCAGCTGGCTTACCGTCAGATCGGGGTTGCGCGCGATGAAATAGAGCGCGCGGTGATGCGCGCGGCCCAGCCCCTGCTTGGCGAGATGGTCGTCGATCGACTTGGTCAGCCGCGTATAGCCGAAGAACAGCAGCTCCACGCCATGGCGGATTTCATCCTCGCGCAGGAAAAGCGCGGAAGCCGAGGGGGAAGATGGGACAGGCATGTTGACCTTGATTGCCAGCCCGATTAGGTCTTGGCAAGCCCGCGTTGCAGCAAGGCCAGCCGTCGGGACGCAGACCACCAGTTTCAATCCTTGCGCCTTTGAGGGGATGCCATGCTGCCTTTCGCGATCGAGCCGACAACCAACCCGACCCCCGCCGATGCGCGCGACGCGGCTCTGGTCGATCCAGGCTTCGGCAAGCTGTTCACCGATCACATGGTCGTGGTGCGCTATGACGAGGCCGAGGGCGGCTGGTACGATGCCAAGGTGACCGCGCGTGCGCCGATCCCCATGGATCCGGCCTCTTCGGTGCTGCATTATGCACAGGAAATCTTCGAGGGGATGAAGGCTTACAAGCTGTCCGACGGCAGCACCGCGCTGTTCCGCCCCGATGCCAATGCGCGCCGCTTCAACGAATCTGCGACCCGCATGGCGATGCCGCATGTGCCGCAGGAGCTGTTCGTCGAATCGGTCGAGCAGCTGGTGAGGATCGATTCCGAATGGTTCCCCAAGGTCGAGGGCGGCGCGCTGTACCTTCGTCCGTTCATGTTCGCGAGCGAGGTGTTCCTCGGCGTGCGCCCGGCCAAGCAGTATCTCTTCATCACCATCGCCTCGCCCGTGGGCGCCTATTTCAAGGGCGGCATCGCGCCGGTGACGATCTGGGTGTCGCAGCATTATACCCGCGCCGCCCCCGGCGGTACGGGTGCGGCCAAGTGCGGCGGCAATTATGCGGCCAGCCTCGTCGCCCAGGCCGAAGCGACCGCGCAAGGCTGCGACCAGGTGGTGTTCCTCGATGCGGCCGAGCACAGATGGGTCGAGGAACTGGGCGGCATGAACCTGTTCTTCGTGTTCGACGATGGCAGCATCATCACCCCGCCGCTGACCGGCACGATCCTGCCCGGCATCACGCGCAGCTCGATCATCGACCTTGCCCGCGAGCAGGGGCTTACAGTGCGCGAGGAGCCCTATTCGATCGACCAATGGCAGGCCGATGCTCAGAGCGGCAAACTGCGCGAGACCTTTGCCTGCGGCACCGCGGCGGTGGTGACGCCGGTCGGCACGGTGAAATGGCCGGACGGCAGCTTCACCATCGGCGGCAACCAGTCTGGCCCGGTAACGGCCAGCCTGCGCTCGGCGCTGGTATCGATCCAGCGCGGCGATGCGGCCGATCCGCACGGCTGGGTCCACCGCATCGGCTGAGCCCGCGCGCGCCGCCGAGCGCTCCAAAAAGGCGCTTGGCGGGACCGCGCTTTTCCGTATATAGGCCGCTCCCGCGCTGCCCCGGCCCCTCGCCCGGCAGCCACGGACAGCACGGCATTGGCCAGCAACGCATTGGCCAGCAACGCACTGGGGTGTCGCCAAGTGGTAAGGCACCGGTTTTTGGTACCGGCATTCGCAGGTTCGAATCCTGCCACCCCAGCCACGTTACGCAGCAAGTGATTGATAAATAGGGATTTGTCACCTCGCCTCACACTCGGCAGCCGCCGAGAGTGTGACGCATCCTGTGACCTATTGCGTGTCGCAGGATTCAACGAGGGGCACATTCATGTCCAGAAGCAATCCTAACATCACCCGGCGCGACGGCCGGTTCTATTACCGCGCTTCATTCTCACTGGATGGAAAGGTTTACCAGATAAGGCTTTCGCTGCGAACCGCAGACCGGTCCGTTGCACGCCAGCGGGCGGCACTGATGGACCAACTGCTGAAGGACCAGTGGCAAAAGATCGTGAGTGAGCTCGAAGGTCTGAACGAAACGGACAAGGCGTCCATCCTGCGCGCGACCGCGATAAAAGTTCGCAATGGCCTCGAGCACCTGCATGCGCGGGAGCAGGCATACGGGCACGACGATGCAAGATATGCAACGCTCGAACATCTTCGCACGCTTCGAGGCCTTCGGTACGTTGCACGCGACATGTTTACCAACGGTATCGGGCCATCGTTCGGCTCGCTCGATCATTTCCTTGAGCGCTTTGTAAACGGTATGCCAGACCTCGATTTCGAGCAGCAGTTGCGCATCCAGGAAATTCTTGAGAATGCTGGCCAACTTGCCGATGCAACCGATGCGGGTGCCCGCAAAGCTCTCCTGGATCGGAACCTGCCGATTACAGCGGCTAACATCGTCATGGCGCGGCGCCAGATGCTCCTGGGCGTACTCCTTGCGCTGCGGGAGGCAGAACAAAATACACGGGAGCCGGAAAGGGCGCTAGATGACATGCTGGCTGCGCTCTCCATGCCCCCTTCGGTGTTGCCGCAAGACACTCCCGAATGGCAGACGGCTTCTGCTGGCTTTGCCGGGCAAAATGCGCTGGAGGGCGCGGTGACGCCTGTACAAAGCCACAACGCTCCGGCGGAGGTGCCTCCCCCGCTCTGCACAAATCTTGCAACCGCTGGCAACCAAATGACGATCGCGGGCGCTGCAGCCGCTTTCCTGAACGCCAACCCCGCGTTCGACCAAGGCCTGGAGTCGTCACGCTGGACGAGCAAAACGCGATCACAGTTTGACGCAGCCATCTTCCTTGCCGAGAAGTTCTTTGGTCCAGAAATGAGCATCAGTGCGATCGATGAGACGATGATCGCCAACCTCTTCAGGACACTGCGGTCATTGCCATCGAACCATCATAAGACGCCGATGCATACGGAGATGACGCTTGGGGAGATCGCAGCGAAGAACAAAGGAAAAGGCCTCAGCTCGGCAACGACGAATCGGCATATGCGCTTCCTGAAGCTAGTGTTCGACTGGGCCATGAAACGTGTTCCGGGGTGCCGACCGATCGACTGGTCGGCCTATGTCATCGCCGATAAGCGAGTGAAGCGGGACAAGCGACCGGCATTCAGCGTACAGGAGCTTGAAACCCTGTTCTCCGGGCCGATTTGGCACGGCAGCGAATCAAAGGTCAGGCGTCTCAAGCATGGCAAACATGTCTGGCATGACAGTGCCTATTGGATTCCGATCTTGTTGACGTACACTGGAGCGCGCCGCGAAGAAATCGCCAAGCTCATGGCTAGCGATGTCGAGCAGAACGATGGGCTATGGGTGATAAAGGTGCGGCCCACGGAAACGGGACGGGTGAAAACCGGGTCGTCGGTCAGAGATATCCCGATCGCCGATGAAGTCATTCGCCTTGGTTTCCTCAAGTTCGTCGAGCGCCAGCGTGAACATGGGCATCGGGCCATCTTTGCCGACCTGGGTCTCGGAGCATCCAATTATGGCGACGCGTTCTACAAGAAATGGTGGCGCGCGTTCATCCGAGCGGGTTTGGTCGCCGAAAACAAGGACATGCACTCGATCCGCCACTTTGTTGCAACCGAGCTTGCCAATCTCGGAGTGTCGGAAGAGCGCCGGGCGGATTTGCTGGGGCACACGATCAACACCAGCGAAACCGCAAGAACGTACACCAAGGCCACCCGGCTCGAAATCATGAAGCAGGTGGTCGACACGATCCCAAAGGTTACGAAACGGCTCAAGGCATACCCGATCAAGCAGTTGTAAGACCCTTTGCCCGGGCTTCCCTGGTAGCCCGGGCATCGAGCGACCCGTTCAAGACATTCAGCGTCGGTTGTATGAGCGTCGGGTTCCGCTAAAACCGGCCACGGACCGCGCAAACCAGCCCGCCGGCTTCCGCACCCATAAAATGGTCATTCGCGGCAACCTCCGACGATCCAGAAAACAGCCACTCGCCCATCATTGTCGGCGCCGGCTTCGCAGTTAGGCATTTGGAAGAGCGAGTTGATCTCGGTGGATCTTACACGAGCAGGACGCGCAATCCTGGGACCGCGGGCGCGATTATTTGTGTGAAGTCCTTGTCGCAGGTGACCACGACGTAGTTCCGCTCGAAGGCTTGCCCGGCAATCCAGAGATCATTCTCGTCTATCTGTAGCAGCTGACCACTGACCCGGTCCATCCAGCCCTCCACCCAGCGCGGAATCCGGCGGCGGATGTCGACTCGCGCTAGCGCGATGCTGGATTTGACCGTCGCGAAGGCGTCAGCGGTATGGCGCGTGACTTCGGCAAGAGGATGCGTTTCGGATTGGGCCAGGCAAGCCTCGATATGGGTGAGTGCCTGTCCGGCGGCGCGGGCCAGCGCCAGCCCAAATCGTAATTCACCGACCGTTACCACGGACACCAGCTGCGCCGCCTCAGCCGGAAGCGCGGCGATGGCCTGACGGACAGTACCATGGTTGGGCCGCCGCGCGTCATAGAGCACGGACACCAGGTTCGTATCGAGCAAATAGGTGTCCATCCGCTACTGGACGTAAAGCCTGAGCCGCTCGACCTCGTGCTCAGGGGCAGGCGTAAAAATATCGAGCGTCCAAGCTCCGGTGTTCTCACCCAGCAACGGCCCGATATATTCGTGCAGCGGCACATAAGCCGTGAAATCCTCGGGGAACCAACCCTTGAAGGAGCCTGCAACGCGACGCTCGGTTTCGTGCCCGCGAAAGGCTTCGAGGAGTCGGCGCTCGAGGCGGGGCGGTAGATCATAGGCCTTAAGGAGCTGCGCGTCGATATCGATGAGCAGGTCCTCGAGACGGTCGTCGACTTCCGAAGTCCGCAGTGCATGGGCTGCGGCGGCGGCGAGCCCGTCATGGTAGCGCCGCACCGCGGCGACTACGTCGGCGAGCGCGCCACGCTTCGGTAGTGGCAGCTGCCTCATGATAACGTTGGTGAGATGCTGGTTCGAGGCCCGCTCAAGAACGAACGCGCTCGCCAGCGGGCTGTTGATCAGCGCTTCGATTACTTCAGGCTGAAGCTCGGCTGTAGTTGGCCAAATGCCAAAAAAGGCTTGCGACGGCACGAGCCCGCTGCGATCGAGCGCGCCGTCCAACCGCCATGGTCCGCGTGATCGCCGCGCGACATTGACCAGCACCTTAGGCTGGTCCCAACGGCGCGTCAGTGGGCCGAGCCTGTAAGCAGACTCCTCGCGCATATCGACATAGCCGGTTGCGGTAACGCGATATTGCAGCAGCGAATCCGCTGGCTTGAATACTCCCCTGACATATCCCTCGCGGGGTACCGCACTCCAGCCAGCGGACTGGCTGATCCATTGGAGACCGCGATGGACCTCGGCTTGGCTTCCGAGCGAGGGGTAGTCCGTCAGATACTCCCAGACCTCATCGAGCGCGCCGATCCAGAGATCACCCGAGCAGACCCGCTTGGCGCGGCGACGCTCGGTGCTGGTCTTGCCGTACATCAGGAAATCCGGACGACTTTTGTCGCTCACCTCGGCGGAGCGCAGCTGGTTGGGAAGGCCCTTAGCATCATCATTGCGGCAATCGGTCGCGATGATGATGGCCGATTCCAGGCCCGCGCGCTGGAAGATGCGGTCGGGAAGCGAGGTAAGCTCGATGCGGCCGTAGCTGTCCGCGAGCAGCTGTCGCAGCTCGGTATATTGCTTCTGACGAAGAAAGCCCTGCGGTAGGACGAAGCCCAGGGCTTCGGGTCTGGCCTCAATCAAGGTGCGAAGGACCGCCATGGGCTTCGAGAAGGACTTCGCTGCCATTTCCGGGTAGCGCTGGCGCTCGTTGCCGTCGAAATCTTCCCAGGGCGGGTTGCACAGGATGATGCGCTTACCCGCCACGTCCGTAGCAAGTACGCTCTGCTCGAACAGGTCTTTCGGAGCGATCTTCCACCCATTGGCATTGGGATAGTCGGCCAGGATCAGCGACAGCGTCGCGACTTCGCAGGCGAAGCTGTCGAGTTCCGCGCCACTGATCCGCTTGACAAGGAAAGCATGCCGCTCTTCGCCGGAAAGCGTGTCGGGCAACCTATCGCGTAGGTGGCGCAGCGCAGCGACAAGGAACATACCCGCGCCGGCGAACGGCTCATAGATCGAGATGTCTTCGAGATCGAACCGACCCAGGTCCAGCTGACTGACCACATACTCGGCGATTTGGCGTGGAGTGCTATGGGTGCCAAAACGCTTGCGCGTGTCTGCAGTCACCAGCGTGTTCTCGTAGACAAAAGCAAGACTGTCCGACGAGATGTTGCGGAAGTTAATGGCGCTGCGAAGCGTCGCCCATGCCGTCTCTACGGTTGCGGTCGGCAGGGCGCCAACCGCAGAGCGCGCGATCTGATCGAGGTGATAATAGGTCTCGATCCCGGCGAGAACCTCCGCAACCGGCGCGGTTGACCAGGACGCAGCATCGGGATGCTGGCGATCGATCAGGATTTTGGCCGCTAGAAGCCTAAACGTCGTGCGGAAAACCGCTTCTTCGCGTCGCAGATCGTCGATTCCAGTCAGTAGCTTGGCGATCACTTCGCCGAGTAGCTGGTCGAGCTTCACTTCGATTTCGTGCTCGATCATCGGCATCAGTCCGAGGTCGACGAAGTCGAGCTGATAGGCAGTCTGGGTCTGGCCAAGCGCCTTGGCGCGGTGGACCGCGTGCGGGCTCCAGTTGTCGGCGTTGCGCGCGAACAAGGCGTCGAGCTGAAATAGCGGGACCCGTTCAGTCAAGCGCGGCTTGCCTTCGGCGCCGACGCGCCAGACGCCGACATCGTCATGCCCGATCGAGAACAGGATCGGCGCGCCGAGCGCGCGGCGGCGTTCCACCGCGTCCGCATCATGAGCGCCCGTGATCACGCCAAACGCCGCGGAACGGAAGGACTCGGGGACTTGGGTGAAGGCCGCGAGAGCTACGCACAGTTCTTCTCCGGTCTCCGAGAGAACATCGGCAAAGCTATAGTCGTAGATGAGTGATTCCGGCCGATAGCCGATAGCACGCAATCCCGCCTCGATTTTCGCGAGCCCGTTCACGCCGTATTTCCTTCGGCGGCGCGCAGCACGGTTCCGCCCGCCGCCTTGGCGGGCACCTCGCCGCGGCGTAGGCCGACTGCGGGAAAGAGCGGCAGCTGCGCGATCGGCTCTGCCACGCTGAAGCCTTGCGACAGCGCTTCGAGATGGGCGTGGAGCGCGAGCAGGATCACATCTTCGTCCGCCGGCAGTGAATCGCCAGTGCCGAGCAGCGCGCAGCGCTCCAGCCCGAAGATCGCGAGCCGATGGCCCCAGAGGCTCGGGAAGGAGCGACCGTTCAGCAGGCCCCGCACGCGCGCCAGCAGGTCACGGTGCGCCTGCAGTTCGACATGGAACCGGCTGCGCATAACGACGGCAAGGCGCAACACAAGCACCGTCTGCCAGCCAAACTGCGCCTGCTGACCTTGGCGCGATGCCGGGACATCGGGATGAATGAGCCCGCGCCGCACAGTCCATTCGCGCAGCTGGTCGCCCGATAGTCCGGTTAGTTTCAGGACGTCCCGCGATCCGATCAGCCGCACCAGCTCCTCCAGTTTGGGCATGATACCCAAGCTTCAATTGGGTATCATACCCATTCTTCTTGGTAAAGCCTTCGTTCCCCGCTTGTTCACCCTCGTTGGCGAGTTCAGAATGTGCCGCGCATTGCGGAGCGGATTGGCGGCTAACGTTGTTGATGGATACGCACTGCGAGCGTTCCCATCCAACAAGAAAAATGGATATGCAATAATGTGCGGTACAAGCCGCGAGAGGAGGGCAGCGCGTTGAGCACGGAAAAGACGGTTTTATGGTCATGGCAGAGCGATCTCGACGGCCGCGTCACGCGCGAGGTTATCCGATACGCACTTGATGCCGCGATCGCGCTCGTGGCGGCCGAGGTCGAAGAGGCCGATCGGCCGAGCCTGACCTCCGATACCCAGGGCGTCGCCGGAACTCCCGACATCGTGGCGACCATTCTCCGTAAGATCGATGCCGCTGCGGTGTTTGTGGGCGATGTGACACCGATCGCCGTCTCAGCGAGCGGAAAGGCCTGCGCCAATCCCAATGTGCTGCTGGAAATGGGCTACGCTAATCGGGCGCTCTCCTACACCCGCGTCATCCAGGTCTGGAACACCGCGTTTCCGGGGGCCACTCTCGACAAGCTACCGTTCGACATGCGGGGGCGGCGTGGTCCGATCGGGTTTTGCCTACCCGAGGGTTCCGATACGAGTGAACTGCGGCGCGTACGTGGAGAACTCAGCAAGCAGTTGGCCGCCGCGTTGAAACTGTCTCTCGAACAGATTCCTGCGCCGCCGCCAGAAGCTGTCCAGTGGCAGCCGCATTTTGCAGGCGACCTCGACCTCTGGTTCGATCGCGACGTTCCGCAGATGGTGACGAGCAGCCATGGCAGTCGCAAAGTCCTGTGGAAGCAGCAATTCCCCGGCTACGCGCGCCTTATCCCGTCGAAATGGGCTGTGAAGCCTGGGGCAAGGCGCGCGCTGGCCGAACACATGGGGCATCCAGCCCTGCTAGCGCGGGCCAATTCGCTCAACTACGGGGCAAGCCAGGGTGGCGTCATGGCTTATTGGCCGGGCACACCAGAGGGGGACGTCGATCCTACCCGTGCACTCACCCAATGGTTCGAAAAGACCGGCGAATTCTGGGGTGTTGGCGGAGGATTTCTCTTCGAGCGCGACGGCGATCGCCTTACACTCGCGACAGGATATCTCTTCAAACAATGGGTCGACTTTCTAGAGCGCAATTGCGCGCTGGCACTATCGCACGGTGGCTCACTCCCGATCCACATCCGCCTCGGTATTGCCAATCTCACGGATAGTTGGTGGCCGCGCGGACCGCTCCAGTTTGCTGACGAGGGCTATGCCGCTGTTGAGCTTGCGTATGAGTATGATGCAACCCTGTCCTCAATCGATCAGGCCGAGATCCGGCGTGTCGCGGTGGAGGCATTCAACGGATTGGCGGCGGTCTACGGCCTCGGCCCGTTCACGCTTGAGGAGATCGTCGAGATGGCCAAGCCGTGGTGACGAACGATAGGGAAGCCAAGCCTGTAGTCCCGGCGGCAAAAGCACTGAGTTTCTCCCTGGCAGGAGAGGGCGTCGGTCTCGCCTGAAGCGTCGTGTAGATGCGCGCGGCTCCACGAATGACCGGTTTCGGCGTAACTGGACGCTCTCTGGCGTAGTGTCGACCGGCAGTTTTGTCCCAGTTTTTGCCATTCAGATCCATCGGGCACCGGCAGTCTACCGAGAGGGCCCGAGCGTCGCGTCTGGGGGCAATCGCCGGGCATCGGCTATGGCAGGCGGCCGTTTTGGGTCCTGTCTGGAAACCGGATCGACGAGATCCAGCGGGCGCTGCTCCTGCTGACTCGGCATTTCCTGCCGCATTGGCCCTGCGATCGATTCTGGGCCAGTGAGGGATCCTGGCGCACCGACCGCATAGGATGACGACGCCACTGCCGGTGCCGCTGATCGATCACCAGTGGATGCTGCGGCAATGACCGCTTTAGCCCAGCCCGGTACCAATCCTTGGCGCTCCGCCAAATCCGCCAGCACATCTTCGAGATACTCACCTCGGCTTTGCCAGTCCTTCGCCTCGACTGACGGTGAATGTACCGCCAGCGCCCCCGCCACCCCCAAAATGGGATGCCCGCGTTTGACCAAAATCTGTGCCACGTCAAAGTCTATCGCCCGAAAATAGTCTTCTGGAGGGAGGCTCAAATCGATCGGCGCTTCGTCAAGGATCTCCGCCCAGCATGTGACAAACTCTTCTCCAACGTCGGTCTGCGGGTCCCGGTCGTACAGGGCAATTTTCGCCTCGCGCCGCAGGGCCTCTACACCTTGCTCGGCCAGCACGTCGCGCACGATCTGGTTGTTCATTGCAGCTAAAATGGTCGGCTTGGCATGCTCTTTGGTCGGCGAACGCGAAATTGCGATCTTCTCGATAACCGCAATTCCACGCCCGCCTCTTGCCAGTTCGAGAATCACCATAGTCTCGATAGCGACAAGGTCGGCACGTGTGATCGCCCGGTCGGTGGGGATCGCGTTGAGGCCGGCTGACCATGCATTTAGATACTCGCGCGTCGCGGGAGAATCGTGATCATCATGGACAAGTGCGGCCCGAAGTGACGCTCGTTGCGCATGAACAGCAGCGAGCGGATCTCGCAGGCGTTCAGGAGTTGCTTGTGATGGTGTCCGGCCTGGCGGAGCGCAATCAGCATCGCTCTGACAGCGACTCTGCCCGTTATGCAGCGGCTGGTGACGATGCTCGGCAATTGCTGCGGGCATTACAGGTATGGCGTGCCCTGCTTGGTGGTTTTCAGCTTCAGCCCTCTCCCGCGCAATGCGCTCGCGTTCGTGGGCAAGGCGTTCTGCCTGCTCCCGTTTTAGCCGCTTCGATTCGAGATCCGCATTCTTCAATTCGGTCAACCACACCATGAGCGCGGCAACCTGTGCGAACCAGGCCGCAAACCGTGCACCCGCGCTTCTGGAAGAGTCGATGCGGCGTTTTTCGGACTGGAACCTGTCGTGTTGAGCCGCAGCAGCAGCTTTTGCCTTGGCCTCAGCTCTTCGCCGCTCTTCGGCAATTTCGTGTGCCCGTCGCCTTGCGTTCCGCGCCCTGATTTCCTCCGCCGCAGCCTGCAGGGCTTTGGTTTGGGTCAGCAGGCTATCCCGAGCCGATTTGAGCGACTCGGTGCCCGTCAACATCTGCCGGTGAATTTGCGCGGCACGCGCCTCTAGCTCGGCGAGCGATCTAGACAGCACCAAAGCCATCACCGCACAACGACGTCGCTGCGTTTCCGAAACTCGCGCGGCAAGCTGGTCTCGGACGCGCAAGGCGTCAGTGTTCCCGAGTTCTGCCTCGCGCTGAACAAAATCGGCAAAACTTGGCTTGGTCCGGGCTGGGCCTGCTTCACGCAGGGCGAAGTCGAGTTCGGCTCTAGCTCTAGACAGCAGTTCGCGCTTGAGTTTGCATTCTGCGGCTTTCCGTCCCCGGCTGCTCATATGATGGGCAAACGACGCGGTAAGCGACGACACTTCGATTCCGATAGCGCGCTGGCTGCGCTTGTACCGGTCAAACGCAGCTCGCCTTCGGCCGGCAGTCCGGTGCCACTCCTTGAGTTCGTGTCGAAACGAAACCTGGACCCGGCGCATAACCGGATCGAAGGTGTGCTCCGGCTCTGCCAAGGTGATCGGCCTACTGCCTCGCCCGGCGCAAAAAGCCACGAAAGTTTGATCGGCAGAGGCGTCGAGTTTCCTCATGCCCCCCAAACCGAAATCCGAGATTTTTGCGAAGTCACGATCGTTGGACATGCTGCAAACGCGTAGTCCACGCGCATTGGCGCCGGAGTTGAAAACCCGGATCTCGAGGCCGTGCCGTGCGAGGGCATCGACACGCCGCTGCCAGGTAGGAAGGGTCAGAGCGCTCCGTACCTGGTCGAAATACCGGTCTTGCAAAGGAACTTGCCCCCGATGACGCAAGCGATCATCCTGCCAACGCTCGATCCTGGGCTCAACGGTTGCTGTAGCCCGTGGAGCGGATGACAGCCGCCTAAGCTCCCAACGTTTCTCCACCTGTCTCGCCAATTTCGACATGCGCCATGAAATATGGCTGTCCCAGGCTCTGCTCCGAACCGAGCCTGGGGGAAGCGTACTCGCCAATTCAGGACTGACCGCCTTCTTGAGCGCGCTGGACCAGAGGATACGGTCTGGTGCCTTGCCTTCGTCGTCTATTTCGCAGGCGGCGACATGAAGATGACCATCATCGTGTGCAACTGCCACATATGGACGGCCAGCAAGGCCCGCGTCCCGGATCATCCATTCCGCGAGCTCCACGTTTCGCTCATCACTGATTCCTGTTTCGGCTCGCGCGATGAGGTGTACGACAGGTTTGGCGCGTTCCGGCGCCAACGCAGCGTTGTAGGCCATCTGCGCTGCTGCAGTGCGTTCATCGTACACGCCTACCATGGCGATGATCCGAGCGTCACCGCGATGCCCATGCTGGCCGTGGCGCAGAAGATAGCGGAACAGCCCCTGGAAATCGCTGCCACGCTTGACCTTGATGATCACTGTCGCAGCGCCTGTAGCAAGCCATCGATGGCAGATGACAGGCGCGGCGTGACCCGGGCCTCTGTTTCATCCAGCCGGTTCAATAGGGTTGCCATCAAGTTGGGGAGCTCGTTTCTGACACGCGCCCTATGTTCCTCGGCAATGAAGACAGGATCGATGCGATCAAGCCATTCGACCATTTTCTTCAGACTCGCTCGCGTCTCGCGCAGGTCGGTGCCGATGTTCCCCAGTATCGCCAGTGCCTCCTGTCCACCGGGCATCGGCAGGCGCCTGTAGGTGTCAGCGCTTGTTGCACAGGTTGGGTTCACTTTGCGGTCCGAGCTGGCTGTCTGCATGGCAGGGATCAGAGACCGCAGCCATGCCTGCTTTGCGTGCGGCCCGTCGAAACCGGCCGCTGCAATATGGGTTGTCAGCGCCCTGTAGTTTTCCGCCGTGAGCTTCACCCGAAAATCCATCGGCTTGGGCCGGGCTGGTTTTCCGGTCTTGGTTGCGCGGGTCATGCGCCAGGACCGGATCTGGGGTGGGCGTGGGAGGGGCCAAGCTCCTCCCGCCAAGGCAAGTCGTTCCACCGCCCAAGGCGACAGAGCAAAGCGACAGAGGCCATGGGCAAAAAAGGTGGACACGACATTACTTGCTACCTCTCTAAAGTTAACTCCTTATTATCCTCCCTTCTATTCTGTTTGCAAACCAAAAATATTCATCCTATATTTTAACAAATGGAGGAATTTGGTATGCCGAAAAACAAACGACCATCAACAAACGCATCATCCGTGAGACCACGCACATCGCAACATTATGTAGTGAACGACGGATTCGAACAGGCATTGAAGCGGCTCGCGCACGAGCGTATCGCAAAGGCACGTGAGGAGCGTGAAAAGCGCATCAACTTGGAGGCGCTGGTCAAACACGTGCTGGATGAAGTTGCCGCTATGACCACCGGTCTGGACGCAACCGAAACCATTGCTGTGGCAGGAGCCATACTGGCTGAGCTGGTCCAGACCGGCATCGTTACAGGTACACTGCCAAGCCCCGATCGCGTTCGTAGTGTTATCAGGAAGCAGCTAAACGCACGCAGCGCGGCAGTCACCACTGCGCCCCCTATAGCAAGTTCGCAGCAAAGCTCGTTATCGCCAGCTCCAGATCGATTTCGATCGTCTGCCGAAGTGCCAGCGCGCTGGATGGACGAGCAAAATCAAACACTCTTGTGAGATATTATCGGCTGCTGCGCTCGCGCGAGATGGCAGGCTCATTGCGCGAGATGGCGACCGGCGTGCGCTCTCAACTACCGGTCGCCTTAGCGCCGACAAAGTGCCCGCCTCCATCCGGTCCAAAGCCCCAACCTGGATCAATCTCCGATTGCCGCCCCCTGCCCTCGGTGCTTATGTGAAACCATGCCGGGGGACGCTTCCACACAGCAGCAGGTCGACGCTTTCATCGTCCAGTGGCGCGATACGGGCGGGTCGGAGCTGGCGAACACGCAGAGCTTCATCAACGGCCTGTGCGCGCTGATCGGTGTTCCCGCGCCGGATGGAAGCCGCACCGACGACGCGCACAACGATTACGTGTTCGAACGCCGGGTGTTTCAGGACAATGGTGACGGCACCCAGAGCTTTGGCCGCATCGACTGCTACAAGCGCGACTGCTTCATCCTTGAGGCCAAACAGGGCAGCGAGGCGGACAAGGCCGCTGCGGCGCGCGGCGAGGACGATCTCGACATCTTCGGCCAGTCCGCCAGCGCCCGCGTCAAGCGCGGCACCGCGCGACGCGGAACGCCCGGCTGGACCCGCGCCATGCTCCAGGCCAAGGGCCAGGCCGAACGCTATGCCAAGGCGCTGCCGACCGATCATGGCTGGCCGCCGATCCTGCTGATCGCGGATATTGGCTATTGCATCGACGTGTACGCGGACTTCACCGGCACCGGCAAAGCCTATGCCCAGTTCCCTGACCGGGCCTCCTACCGCATCATGCTGGACGACCTGCATGACGAGAAGGTGCGCGAGCGGCTGGCGCTGATCTGGACCAACCCCAAGGCGCTCGACCCTTCCACCCGCGCCGCCAAGGCGACGCGCGAGATTGCCGATTATCTCGCCACCATCTCCCGGCGGCTTGAGGCGCGTGGGCATAATGCCGAGGCCGTGAGCGGCTTCCTGATGCGCCTGCTGTTCACGATGTTCGCCGAGGATACCGGCGTGCTGCTACCCGACAAATCCTTCACCGACCTGCTCAAAGCGCAACTCGACCATCCTGAACATCTGCATCACCAGCTGACCGCGCTATGGACCGCGATGGACAAGGGTGAGTTCGCCCCGTCACTCGGCATTCCGGTCAAGCATTTCAACGGATACCTGTTCAAGTCGCGCGAGGCCTTGCCGCTCGAACGCGAAGAACTGCTGGTGCTGATCGAGGCGGCGGGCAAGGACTGGAGAGAGGTCGAACCGGCAATCTTCGGCACGCTGCTCGAACGCGCGCTCAACCCCAAGGAACGCGCCAAGCTGGGCGCGCATTACACCCCCCGAGCCTATGTCGAGCGTCTGATTGCCCCCACCATCATGGAACCGCTTCGCAGCGACTGGGACGGGGTTCGCGGCGCGGTGGAAAGCCTGATGGGCGAAGACAAGGTCGATGCCGCCCGCGCGGTGGTGGAGGCGTTCCACGCCCAGCTGGCACAGACCAAGGTGCTCGATCCGGCCTGCGGTACCGGCAACTTCCTCTATGTCGCCATGGCGCGGATGAAGGAGCTGGAGGGCGAGGTGCTGGAACTGCTCAAGGAATTGGGCGACAACCAGTATCTGGCCGAGCTGTCCGGCCACACGATCACGCCCGAGAATTTCCTGGGGATAGAGATCAACCCGCGCGCGGCGGCGATTGCGCAGCTGGTGCTGTGGATCGGCTATTTGCAATGGCATTTCCGCGTCAACGGCAAGGACCGTAGCCCGCCTGAGCCGATCCTGAAGGACATCCGCACCATCGAGAACCGCGACGCACTGATCGACTATGACAAGCGCGAGCTGGTGAAGGACGAGAGCGGCAAGCCCGTCACCCGCTGGGACGGCGAAACAATGAAGCTGCACGCCGTCACCGGCCGCGAAGTGCCCGACGAGGACGCGCGGGTGGAGGTGTATAGCTATGTGAAGCCCCGCGCGGCAAAATGGCCCAAGGCGGATTTCATCGTCGGCAACCCGCCATTCATTGGTGGCAAGGACGTGCGCGACCGGCTGGGCGACGGGTATTTCGAGGCGCTGTTCAAGACCACCGACGTGCCCGAGAGCGCCGACTTCGTCATGCACTGGTGGGACAAGGCGGCATTCGCGGTGCGAGCAGGGACGCGCCGGTTCGGCTTCGTCACCACCAATTCCATCGTCCAGACCTTCAGCCGCCGTGTCGTCGCCAAGCATCTGGAGGCGAAGAACGGGGTGAGCCTGACCTTTGCCATCCCCAACCATCCATGGGTGGACGAGAAGGATGGTGCGGCGGTGCGCATTGCGATGACCGTGGCCCAACCGCAAGGTAGGCAGGGCCGCGAAGCCGGGCGGCTCTGGCGCGTGACCGACGAGAGCGCAGCACCCGACCGGGTTGATTATGCCGAAGCCGTGGACATCATCGCCGCCGATCTGCGGGTCGGCGCGGATGTGACCGTGGCAAAGGCCCTGAAGGCGAATGACGGTCTGGCATCGCCGGGGGTCAAGCTGCATGGCGATGGCTTTATCGTGACGCCCGAAGAGGCGGAGCGGTTGGACCCGGCATCCTTGCGCGCGCCTGCGCATTTCCGGTCCGGCACCAGCCACGAGCGCGCGGTGATTTTCGATTACCGCAATGGACGTGACCTCGCCTCGCGCCCGCGCGGCGTGATGGTGATCGACCTGTACGGGCTGGACGAGGCGCAGGTGCGGGACGGGTATCCGGCGGTCTACCAGCACCTCTCGAACGCCGTTCGACCACAGCGCGACGGCCAGGCCGCGAAGAGCAAGACTGCCGACGCCCTGAAATATGCCGAGGAATGGTGGCTGTTCGGCAAGACGCGCCCCGAGTTGCGCAAAGCGATGCGAGGGCTGGACCGCTATATCGCGACCATCGAGACCGCCAAGCACCGGGTCTTCCAGTTCCTGCCCATTTCGACGGTGCCGGACAACATGCTGGTCTGCCCCGCCCTTTCTGACGGCTATTTTCTCGGCATCCTCTCCAGCAACCTGCACGTCTGTTGGGCGATGAACGCGGGCGGCACGCTGGAGGATCGTCCCCGATACACCAAGACCAGTTGTTTCGACCCCTTCCCCTTTCCCGCTGACGTCCCAGAGCCTCTGAAGGACCGCATCCGCAACGAGGCCGAGGCGCTGGACGACCTGCGCAAGCGCGTGCTGGCCGCGCACGAGGACCTGACATTGACCAAGCTCTACAACGTGCTCGCAGCCATGCGCAAAGGCCGCGCGCTGGACGAGCAGGAGCGCGACATGCATGATCGCGGGCTGGTCACGCTGATCCGCCAGCATCATGATACCATCGACGCGCTGGTGGCCGAAGCTTATGGCTGGCCGGTGGACCTGTCTGACGAGGACATCCTCACCCGGCTGGTCGCGCTGAACAAGGAACGCGCCGCCGAAGAGGCGCGCGGCCTGATCCGCTATCTGCGCCCCGATTTTCAGGACCCCGGCTATTCCGCCCCGGTCAACCAGACGCTCGATTTCGGCGAGGCGGCGGTCGTGCTCCCCGACAATGTCATCGCATGGCCCAAGACGCTTCCCGAACAGGTCAGCGCCGTCCAGTCGATCCTCACCGCCGCCCCCTCCCCCCTCGCCGCGCAGGACATCGCCCGCAACTTCAAGGGCAAACGCGCCGCCACCGTCCGCCCGGTGCTCGACGCCCTGACCGGCATCGGCATGGCCCGGCGGCTGAAAGACGGGCGGTACGCGGCATGAAACGCAGTGGCGGCACGGCAGGGCGCCCCATGGGCCACCTCTCGATCGAGGCGCTCGAAGCCCATACCCGAACAAGCGAGCGCGACCCCGTTGAGCTCACACTGGTGCTTGCCGAGCTCGGCTATCGCAAAACCAAGCGCGCGCAGGAATTGAAAGACCTGGTGGCTCGATTGCACCGCGCGGCTGCATCGAAGGAACATGGCGCGCAATGAGCGACATCAAGCTGTATCGGATGGCCGGGTCTGATGTTGCCGAACTGGCCGGTGGCGCGATGGCGCTGGAAAAATCGTTGCAGACCGTTTTCGAGAGAAATCTGGAGACGCTGCTCGGCGTCCGGTTTCTGGCGAGCGAGTTCCCGACCAATGAAGGTGGCCGCATGGACACGCTGGGCATTGACGAGAACAACAGCCCGGTCGTGATCGAGTACAAGCGATCGTCGAACGAGAATGTCATCAACCAGGGATTGTATTATCTCGACTGGCTGATGGGCCATCGCAAGGATTTCGAATGGTTGGTGCTGGAGCGGCTGGGAGCCGAGGCGGCCAGGCTGGTAGACTGGACCGGCCCGCGCCTGATCTGCATCGCCACCGACTTCGGCAAATATGATGAGCATGCGGTCAAGCAGATGAACCGGAACATCGCGCTGATCCGGTATCGGCGGTTTGACAGCGACCTGCTGCTGCTCGATCAGCTCACCAGCGCGAGCGCCGCGACAACCTCTCCAGTAAGCGGCACCGCGACCGGCAGCACCTCCAAAACGACCTATAAGACGATCACCGAACAGATTGTCCGCCGTCAGCACCAATGGCACAGATTTGAGGTTGTGATCTAAGGAGGATCTGGGCTTCGTCGTAGTGACGAAGGAACGAAGATGAAGCCCAGAT
>NZ_LSIS01000553.1:0-6124 GCF_001556365.1 Blastomonas sp. CCH1-A6
TCAAAGCGCTGGCACCGCCACCGGGCGGCCAATCTGCTTTACCCCAAATCCGCCGATCAGCCGTGATCGCCAATTGAAAGACGTGTGAGAAACTATGGCCAATACGCCGCAAGCCAAGAAGCGCATCCGCCGGAACGAGCGTCGTGCCGTCGTCAACGGCAACCGCATCGGTCGCATCCGCACCTTCGTCAAGAAGGTCGAATCGGCCCTCGACGCCGGTGACAAGGAAGCGGCCAAGGCGGCTCTCGCCAGCGCGCAGCCCGAGCTGGCCCGCGGCGTCGCCAAGGGCGTGCTGCACAAGAACACCGCCTCGCGCAAGTTCTCGCGCCTGACCAAGCGGCTCGCCGCTCTGGCCTGACGGCGAATCGGGTGGCGGCGCCAACGCCCCGCCCGTTTCCAGTCTTTTGGACACGATGATCCGCCGCCCGTCAGGGCAGGCGGATTTTTCGTGCGTCCAGTGTTCTTGACAGTATTTGCAACATCGCGTCAGCTTTGTGACATAACGGTAATGGATCCGTCACACGCCCCGTCCGGCAACTGACGCATTTCCTGCGATTCGGCTCGGCAGGGGTAACATGCCTCCGCCTAAGTCATTGAATCTGAATTATAATCAATGTGAATCCAGCAATATCCTCGCGTTAACCGAGTCAAGCGCCATTATTTCATTTTTTTTACCCGGCGGCTCTTGCTCGACTCGTTTTTCCACGGCTACATCAGGGTCGAGAGCCGAGCGATCAGCCAGGTTCTCCATTGCACAAACTGGTGGATACATTGATCGAAAGACCCATGTGTTTTTCGGTGAACACCTTTTGTGCCCCAAATTTGGGACGGTTTCCCGTGCTGACCAAGGGGTTGGGCGGCACACAGGGAAGATCATTGCGCCAGGGATAGGCCCTGATGCGATGCGAGCGAGGGGGAGGTAGCAGGTTTTGCGTAACTGGGTCGGATTGCCACTGCACTGGATGGACCGGGATCATCCCGGATGTGACTCTGCACGCCTGCCCGGCTATGCCGCCCGGCATGCCGCCTGTGTCAGCTCGCGCTGGCCGGACCCTGGCCGAGGGCGCCTGAACTAGCATTCCGCAACGGCTGGGGTGCAACCGAAGTCAAGGGTTGCCCGCCGTTTTCCGTCCCATCCGGCAGAGCCATCAGGTTCCGCCGGACCCCTTGTCAGCGATGACCGGCGGTTCCGGTGCTGACCAAGATACAAGAAGTGGCATTCAGGCATGATCGAACTCAGCAATTCGAGCGGCGCGGCAGACTGGGCGGCCGACTGGAACGAGATCAGCGAAGGTCTGCGCAAGGATCTGGGTGCACAGATCCACACCCAGTGGATCCGCCCTATCCGCCCCGGCAGCTTCGAGCCTGCCTCGGGCCAGCTGCACCTGCACCTGCCCTCCGAGTTTTCCGCCAACTGGGTCCGCGAGCGCTTTGCCGACCGGCTGGCTTTGGCGTGGAAGATCGTGCGCCCCGAAGTGCGCAGCGTCGCCATCGCCGCCGCGCCGCGCGAAGCCGAGATCGCACGTCCGCGTATGCCCGCCCCGGTGGCGCCGATCCCGGCCGCGCCGCGCGCTGCCGAAAGCGGCAACCGCATCGCGCTTGATCCCTCGCAGCTCTTCTCGGGCTTCATCACCGGTCAGTCGAACGTGCTCGCGTTCAACGCCGCGCAGCGCATGGCCGCAGCGGAAAAGCCGCTGTTCAGCCCGCTCTATCTCAAGGCCGCCACCGGCCAGGGCAAGACGCACCTGCTCCATGCTATCGGCAATGCCTATGCCGAGGCCAATCCCCAGGCGCGCATCTGCTACTGCCCGGCGGAAAAGTTCATGAACGATTTCGTCAGCGCCATCCAGCGCGGCGATTCGATGGCGTTCAAGGCACGGCTGCGCAGCTTCGACATGCTGCTGGTCGACGACATCCAGTTCATCATCGGCAAGAATTCGACCCAGGAGGAATTCCTCCACACGATCGACGCGATCCTGGGCGCGGGCAAGCGCCTGGTCGTCACCTCGGACCGCGCGCCCCAGGCGCTCGACGGAGTCGACCAGCGGCTGCTCTCGCGGCTCGCCATGGGCCTGGTCGCCGACATCCAGCCTGCCGATATCGAACTGCGCCGCGCAATCCTGCGCGCCCGGGTCGAACAGATGCGGATGGGCGAGATTCCCGAAGAGGTCACCGAATTTCTCGCACGCACGATCAGCCGCAATGTCCGCGAGCTGGTCGGCGGGCTCAACAAGCTGATGGCCTATGCCCAGATCACCGGGCAGAAGGTGACGCTGGCGCTGGCCGAGGAGCAGCTGTCCGATCTGCTCAGCGCCAATCGCCGCCGGATCACCATCGACGAGATCCAGCGCGCCGTCTGCCAGTTCTACAAGGTCGATCGCGCCGAAATGTCGTCCAAGCGCCGCGCGCGCGCCGTGGTGCGCCCGCGCCAGGTCGCGATGTATCTCGCCAAGGTGCTGACCCCGCGCTCCTATCCCGAGATCGGCCGCAAGTTCGGCGGACGCGATCATTCGACGGTGATCCACGCTGTCCGCCTGATCGAGGACCTGCGCACCCGCGATGCCGATATGGATGGCGACGTGCGCGCGCTGCTGCAGCAGCTGGAAAGCTGAAGCGGCACCAGCCCAACAATTTCGTCATTCCCGCGAAGGCGGAAATCCCGCTATAGCGCCGACCCGAGCGGGATTCCCGCTTTCGCGGGAATGACGATGGTCTGTTGGGCATTCGCGCGGTCATCGAGGACGTTCGCCGCATGCCCCTTTCCCCCACCCAGCTCGAACGCCATGCCCGGCACATCGTGCTGCCCGAGATCGGCGGCGTCGGCGTCGCGAAGCTCGCTGCCGCACATGTCGTGCTCGTCGGCATGGGCGGGATCGGCTGTCCGGCGCTGCAATATCTCGCCGCCGCCGGTATCGGTCGGCTGACGCTGATCGATGGCGATGCGGTGGATCTGTCCAATCTCCAGCGCCAGACGCTGTTCACGCCTGCAGATGTCGGGCAATCCAAGGCCGAGGTCGCGGCCGCCTGGGTGCGCCGCTTCGACTCCGAATTGCAGGTCACGGGCCTGGCCCAACGGCTGACGCCGGACAATGCCGCAACCCTGCTCGCCGGGGCCGATGTCGTGCTCGACGGCACCGACAATTTCGCGACGCGGCTGCTGGTGTCGGACACGCTGACCGCGCTGCACATCCCGCTGGTCAGCGCGGCGATCGGGCGGTTCCAGGGGCAGATCGGCACGTTTCGCGGCTGGTTGCCGGATGCGCCCTGCTATCGCTGCTTCGTCGGCGATGCCTTCGATGCCGAGGATTGCGACACCTGCGCCGAACAGGGCGTACTGGGCGCGATGGTCGGGCTGGTCGGATCGCTCGCCGCGATGGAAGTGGTCCGCGCGATTACCGGCTTTGGCGACGATCCGCACGGCAAGCTGCACCTGATCGACGGGCTCAGCCCGCTCTGGCGCACGCTCAGGATCGCCAAGGACCCCGAGTGCAAGGCTTGCGGGGGCGCGAGCTCGGCGGCATAGTCGGCTCCTCATCTGGGAGGATGCCGATGACCCTGCCCGTTACCGCGCTGACCGCTGCAATCTGCGCGATCATGCTGCTCGCCACCGCCATCGCCACCGTCCGCGCGCGCTTCCGCACCCAGGCCTCGTTCGGCGATGCGGGCGATGCCGGGCTGATCAGCTCGAGCCGCGCGCATGGCAATCTCGCCGAGCACGCGCCCTTGTTCGTGATCCTGATCGGGCTGCTCGAAATGGCAAACGCAAGCCACTGGCCGCTCACGGGGCTGGCGGTGCTGTTCCTGGCGGCGCGCGCCGCGCACATCATCGGCCTGCACCAGCCGCATGGCCCCGGCAAGCCGCCGCAGCTGCGCGCGCTGGGCGTCATCGGCACCTGGATCGCCTATGCCATCGCCATCGCCTGGACGCTGTTCCTGGTAGTGACGGTGAACGGTTGAGCCATTTAATTCCTCCCCCAGCTTGCTCGGGGAGGATTTTTCGTGCCTGGCTAACCCAGCATCTCGCCGACCCATTCGGGCACCAATTTCGTTGCCGGGCCGTGGCGCGATTCGTGGAAGAAATAGCTGCCCTGGCTCGGCTCCAGATTGAGCTCGAGCGTCATCGCGCCGCGCGCCCGCGCCTCGCGCACGAGGCCCGCAGCGGGATAGACCGCGCCCGAGGTACCGATCGAGACGAACAGGTCGCACGCGCCGACGGCTTCGTAGATCCGTTCCATCTCGTACGGCATCTCGCCGAACCAGACGATATCGGGGCGCAGCTGCCCCGCCACGCCGCATTCGGGACAGGCGGGCCGGTCGATCAGCGGCCCCAGCCATTCGGGCCGCGCGTCGCAGGCGAGGCACCAGGCGGTGAGATGCGTGCCGTGCATGTGCAGCAGCCGGCTCGCGCCGGCGCGTTCGTGCAGGTCGTCGACATTCTGGGTGATGATCAACAGTTCGCCCGGCCATTCGCGGTCGAGCCGGGCCAGCGCCTCGTGCGCGGCATTGGGCTGCTTGGTCTGGATCGCGGCGCGGCGCATGTCGTAGAAGCGCAGCACCAGATCGGGATCGCGCGCGAACGCCTCGGGCGTGGCGACATCCTCCACCCGGTGCTGTTCCCACAGCCCGCCCTCGGCGCGGAAGGTGTCGATGCCGCTTTCCGCGCTCACGCCGGCGCCGGTGAGGATGACGATGCTGGGAATCTTTGCCATGAGCCAGGCAATAGGGCATTGGCCGGTCGAATTACAGTCTGAGGAAAGACGGATGACGCGGATCGGGATTATCGGGCTTGCGGGCCGCATGGGCCAGGCGCTGGAAAGTGCGATCGTCGAGGCAGGCGCGAGTGTATCGGGCGGGATCGACAAGGGCGGCGATCCACTGACGCTGGCGAAGGAGAGCGACGTGCTGGTCGATTTCTCGGTGCCCGCCGCACTCGAAGCGAACCTCGACGCGGCCATCGCGGCGAACATTCCGATCGTCATCGGCACCACCGGGCTCGAGGAACGGCACCATTGGCTGATCGACAGCGCGGCGGACAGCATCGCGGTGCTGCAGACCGGCAATACCTCGCTCGGCGTCACCCTGCTCGCGCATCTGGTGCACGAGGCGGCAACGCGCCTGGGCGAGGATTGGGATATTGAGATTGCCGAGATGCACCACCGTCACAAGGTCGACGCGCCATCGGGCACCGCATTGCTGCTCGGTGAGGCGGCGGCGCGCGCGCGCGGGCTCGACCTTTCGCGCGACAGCGAGCGCGGGCGCGATGGCGTGACCGGGGCGCGAGCGCGCGGCGCGATCGGCTTTGCGTCTCTGCGCGGCGGATCGGTGGCGGGCGACCACACCGTGTTCCTGGCGGGCGACAACGAGCGGATCGAACTCACCCATCGCGCCGAAAGCCGAATGGTGTTCGCGCGAGGCGCGGTCAAGGCGTGCCTGTGGCTGCACGACCAGCCGGCAGGGCGCTACACCATGCCGCAGGTGCTGGGGCTGGCCTGATCCCGTCGGCTTGACGACCGCGGCGCTGCCGCCTAAGCCTGTATTATACAACCAATACAGCGGGGCGCAGCATGGCATTCGATCCGGAAGCGGCAACCAGGGCCTATATCGACGGGCTGGGCGCGGAAGCGCTCGCGAAATCTGCTGCCTATACCGCGTCGAGCGAATGGATGATCCTGGGCGGGCTGGTCGTCACTCTGGTCATCACCCTGATTCTCGTGCGGCTGAAGCTCACCGATCGCATCTGGGCGCGCCTCGAACGGCGCGGCTGGGCGCTGCGTACCCTGTTGACGGTCGCGGGCTTCTCGGTGGCCTCCACCGTGATCGGCCTGCCCTGGACGATCTATGCGGACTGGTGGCACGAAAAGAGCTATGGCCTGACCAGCCAGCCGCTCGGCGATTTCCTGAGCCAGGGCGCGATCGCGATGACGATCAGCACCGTGATGGGCAGCCTTTTCCTGCTCGGCGTCTATGCGCTGATGCGGCGGACGGGCAGGACCTGGTGGCTCTGGTCCGCCGGCTTTGCCGCGGCGGCGGTATCGGCAGGCCTGCTGCTCGCGCCGACGCTGATCGAGCCGCTGTTCAACGAATACAAGCCGGTGCCGCCGGGCGAGGTGCGCACCGCGCTCGA
>NZ_LSIS01000554.1:0-253 GCF_001556365.1 Blastomonas sp. CCH1-A6
CGCTGACCTTCCACCGAACGTCACCCTGAACTTGTTTCAGGGCCCATTTCTCCCCACGCGGCTTCGGCTTTTGGGGTGCGATGGATCCTGAAACAAGTTCAGGATGACGGGAATAGCGCGAGCCTTGAGCGCGTCTCTCCCCTCCCGCTTGCGGGAGGGGCAGGTCCGGCTTGCCGGACCGGGGTGGGCCTGGAGCAGGGACGGTTGCTGGCTCACCCCGGCCTGCGGCCACCCCTCTTGCAGGCGGGAGGGG
>NZ_LSIS01000555.1:0-9181 GCF_001556365.1 Blastomonas sp. CCH1-A6
GTTGGGAATGGGTGCCGCAAGGGCTGGACTGGCTGCGCGTCCTGGTCATCACGCTGATGGTCGGCAGCCTGGCGGCGCTGGCGGTGACCGGCATCCTGCTGCTGGTCGCGATCCGGCGCGGCAAGCGTCTGGCGGGATCGAAGGGGTGGCACCGCGCGATGGGCTATGTGCTGGCGCTGCCGCTGCTGATGTTCTCGGTCAGCGGAATCCTCCATCTGGTGCAGTCCGCGCTCGAGCAGCCGACGAGCAAGCTGCGCCTCTCCCCGCCGGTGAATGTCGCAAATGCCCGCTATCCGGTGGAGCGCGACTGGGCCGAGATCGCCAAAGGGCTCGATGTCAACGCGCTGTCGCTGGTCGAAGGGCCGGGCGGTCGTGCGCTCTATCGGCTCGGGCTCGCCCAGCCGGGTTCGGCCAGCCCCAAGGGCGAGCACGATCACAGCGCGCATCAGGGACACAAGATGCCGATGGGCGATAGTGCGATCCGCAATGCGCGGTTCGAAGGCATCAGCCCCACCGGCCCCGCGCTCTATATCGATGCCGCGACCGGCAAGCCCTGGGGCGATGGCGACAAGGCATTGGCGCGCGAGCTTGGCCGCCGGTTCAGCGGCGCGCCGGACAGCGCGATCACGCATATGGAACTCGTCACCCGCTTCGGCCCGGATTACGATTTCCGCAACAAGCGGCTGCCGGTCTGGCGGATCGACTATGGCGCGCCGGTCAATGCGACGCTCTTCGTCGATACCGCGACCGGCGTGCTCGCCGACCGCACCGAGAACTGGCAGAAGCCCGAACGCTATATCTTCAGCTTCATCCACAAATGGAACTTCCTCTTCCCCATCGGCAAGATCGGTCTGAACGCGGTGGTGGGCGGCTTCATGCTCGCGCTGATCGGTTTCATGGGCGGCATCGGCCTGTGGCTCGACCGCAAGCGCAGGCGTCCGCGCAGCCAGCCCGTTGCCTAAAAGCCGCACGAGCGCGGTAGTGCATGCCGGTCCCGTCAATTCGGTGTAGATGCCGTTTGACAGGACCGGTAGCAGCGATCATCGGCCCATAGTTTATTGATAAACAGGGGAAAAATTGATGAATGTTATAAAATCGGCGCTGGCACTCACCTTGGCCGCAGCTTCCGTAGCGGCACCTTGTGCGGCGCAGGAAGCGCTGACCATCGGGGCCGAACAGCGCCCCATGCTCCGCGCGGGGACCTCGGTGCCGCTCAAGACGCTCACCGAGCTGACCACCAAGGGCAAGAAGCTGCGCGTGGGCGACCGCTTCAATCTGGAAGTCGCAGAGCCCGTCATGGTCGAAGGCGTGACGGTCATCCCGGTGGGCAGCCCGGCAATCGGCGAGGTCACCAGCGTGCGCAACAAGGGAATGTGGGGCAAGTCCGGTGCGATCGAGGTGCGGATGCTCTACACCACCGTCAACGGTCGCCAAATAAGGCTTTCGGGCGCGACCGACGACAAGGGCGTCACCGGCACGGCTGGCGTGGTCGGCGCAGTGGTGCTGCTCCCCGTTGCCGGATTTTTTCTGACCGGCACCAGCGCGGTGATTCCGGCAGGCAGCGCGATCACCGGCTTCGTGCAGGAAGATGTGCCACTGAGCTTCGCCAAGGCTGAGCCCGAGCCGATGCTCGTGACGTCCCCGGCAGCGACTGTCGCACCCGCGCCGACCGAACAGCCCGCCGAAAATCCGCCAGGTTCGCAGTAACCCGTTGGCCTGCGGGCAATGCGGACGAAAAGCCGCTTGCCCGTTAAGCCTATCGACCCCTAGTCTGCGGCAAACAGACTGGGGGTCCGATGAACCGTTCGCTTGCACTCGCCCTGGGGCTCGCCGCCCTGGCCGTTCCGCTTCAGGCTCAGGCCGCGCCGCCTGCCTCCGCCTCGGCCAGCCCGCTCGCTGGAACCGAGAAGCTCGAGGGGCTCTACCCGGTGCATGTCGACCAGAAGGGCGGGCGCATCCTGCTCTCGCTGCCCGTTGCCGGGGACGATGGCGTGGTCACGCGGATGCTCTATGCCACCGCCTTGCGCACGGGCCTGGGCTCCGCGCCGATCGGGCTTGATCGTGCCCAGCCGGGTCCTGCGCAGATCCTGCTCGTCCGGCGGATGGGCAAGAAAATCGCGTTCGAGCTCGAAAACCCCCGTTTCCGGGCGAGCAGCGGCACGCCGGCAGAACAGGCCGCCGCTGCCAATGCCTTTGCCACCTCGCTTATCTGGATGGGCGATGCGATCGATGGTCCTGACGGGCGGTTGCTGGTCGACATCGCACCGTTTTTGGCGCGCGACACGCGCAACGTCACCGCGCAGCTCAATTCGAGCGGGGAAAAGGGCTGGCGGCTGGTCGATGGGCTGAGCGCGGCGGACCCCGCTGCGGTACGCGCCTTCCCGATGAACCTGGAGTTCGAGGCCCGCCAGACCTATGCCAGCGACACGCCGGGGCCCGAGGTGCGCAATATCGCGCCCGATGCGCGGCAGGTGACTTTGGTGGTGCGCCACAGCCTGATCGCATTGCCCGACAGCGGTTATGTGCCGCGCCAGTTCGATCCGCGCGGCGGCAGCTTCGCGACGCAGATCCTCGACTTTTCCGCGCCGTTAGGCGGGCAGATCGTGCAGAATCTCGCCAACCGTTTTCGGCTGGAACGGATCGATCCGACCGCGCCGCGCTCGCGGGTGCGCAAGCCGATCGTCTTCTATATCGACAATGCCGCGCCCGAGCCGATCCGCACCGCGCTGCTCGAAGGCGCATCCTGGTGGAAACAGGCGTTCGAGGCGGCGGGCTTTGTCGATGCCTATCGAGTCGAGATACTGCCCGAGGGGGCCGACCCGCTCGACATCCGCTACAATGTCGTCAACTGGGTCAACCGTGCGACGCGCGGCTGGTCCTATGGCTATGCCGTCTCCGATCCGCGCACTGGCGAGATCCTGAAAGGTTCGGTGCTGCTCGGATCGCTACGCGTGCGGCAGGACATGCTGATCTACGAAGGGCTGGTCGGCGCGGACAAGACCGGAACCGGCGGTCCCAATGATCCGGCGAAGGTGGCGCTGGCGCGCATCCGCCAGCTCGCCGCGCACGAGGTCGGCCATGCGCTGGGGCTGATGCACAATTTCGCGGGCAGCACGCAGGACCGCGCGAGCGTGATGGATTACCCTGCGCCGCGCATCGGGTTGAAGGATGGTGCGCCCGATCTTTCCGATGCCTATGGCGTCGGCATGGGCCGCTGGGACGTGCATGCGATCGACTGGCTCTATGGCGATCCGGTGAGCGGCGATCCCGATGCTGCCGCGCGCGCCAAGGCGGAAGCGGCGGAGCGCGAGGGGCTGCGCTTCGTGTCAGATGAGAACGCGCGCAGTGTTTCGGCGAGCCAGCCTTGGGGCAGCCTGTGGGATGACGGGGCCGATCCGGTAGCCGAGCTCGACCGGATGATGCAGGTGCGCGCCGCTGCCGTATCGCGCTTCGGCCCGGCGGCGCTGGCCCCGGGCGAACCGGTCGCCAGCCTGCGCCGCAAGTTCGTGCCGATCTGGCTGGTGCACCGCTATCAGGTCGAGGCGGCGGCCAAGCTGTTGGGCGGGCTGACCTCAGAATATGCGGTCGGCCCGGGCGCGGCGGCGCAGGGCGCGCCGGTCGCTCCTGCCGATCAGAAGCGCGCGCTCGATTCGCTGCTGGCGACGCTGCAACCGGCGGTGCTCGATGTGCCGTCTGCGCTGATGCCGCAGCTCTCCGCCGGGTTCTCAGGCGATTATGATCGCCAGACCGAGATCGAGATCATGCCGATGGCGGGCACCGCCGCGTTCGATCCGCTGGTCGCGGCGCAGGTGGCGGCGCAGCAGACGCTCAACGCACTGCTCGCGCCCGAGCGGCTGGCCCGGATGGCCGAACAGCATCGCGCCAATCCGGACAGCCCCGGCGTCGATGCGGTGGCGGCACGGCTGCTCGCGTTCACCGATGCGCCTCAAGCGACCGCGCGGCTCGGTGCGGTGCGCCGCGCGCTCGGCACGCGGATCATCCTGTCACTGGCCAAGGCGGCGATGTCGTCCGATGCGGGTGTCGATGCGACGACCCGGATCGACCAGGCGCTGCACGACTGGGCCGAGGCGCAGACGGGGAAGCGCTTCGCCGATCCGGCGGACCGCGCCTGGGCGCTCTCGACCGCGCGGCAGCTCAAGGATCGCGATGCACTCAAGGCGCTGCTCGCCAGCGACAAGGCCGATCTGCCGATTCCGCCGGGCATGCCGATCGGCGATATCCAGGATTAGGTCTAACGTTTCAGCCGCACCAGCGCCTCGTCGAGCGCCTGCAGGAAGCGCGATCGGTCCGCCTTCGTGAAGGGCAGTGGTCCCCCGATTACGTCACCGCCTGCGCGCAGGTCTGCCATTATCGCGCGCGTCGCGATTGCGCCGCCGATCGAGCTGGTGGTGAACGGCTTGCCATTGGGCGCGACCACGGCTGCGCCCTGCTTCAGGCAGCGGTCGGCGAGCAATATGTCGGCGGTAATCACGATCGAGCGCGCATCGGCATGTTCGGCGATCCAGTCGTCGGCGGCATCGAAACCGTCGCTTACCACCTTGCGCGCGATTAGCGGATGCGAGGGCACGCGGATCGGGCTGTTGCTGACGATGGTGACCGCGACGCCGTGGCGCAGCGCGACGCGATAGACCTCGTCCTTGACCGGACAGGCATCGGCATCGACCCAGATCATCATGATTTCATCATCTCCCCAGGAGCAGCCATGCCGTTCGCTCGGAACTGCCGCGCAGGAAATGGAGGCCCGAGCCGGAATCGAACCGGCGTGCAAGGATTTGCAGTCCTCTGCGTCACCACTCCGCCATCGGGCCACCGTGGGGAAGGAGCGCGCATTGTGCCGGATCGCGGCGAAAGTCAAGACACAAGCGTGCGGAGGAGCCCGATGCGCGATATGTCCAAAGTGGCGCATTTGCTGTATTGCCATGCTAATACAGCCATGCCATAAGCATGGATACGGCGATGTCGATTGCATTTTGCAACCGGAAGGCTATCAAAGCGGAGCGTGCTGTTCCGTTAGGGCTTGCATCGCCGTCCGCATATTCTAGGGCGCTTGGACATGACCGATACACAGACTCTTGCTCCGACCGATTTTGCCGCTGCCCGCAGGCACATGATCGAAAGCCAGCTGCGTCCCAGCGACGTCAGCGATCCCGTCGTCATCGCCGCGATGGCCGTGACCCCGCGCGAGGATTTCGTCCCCGCCAGCCACCGTGCCATCGCCTATATCGACCGGGCGGTGCCGCTGGGCGGTGGCCGCGTGCTCAACCCCGCGCTGTCGACCGGCCTGCTGCTGACCCGCGCCGAACTGTCGGGCGACGACAAGGTGCTGCTGATCGGATCGGGAACCGGCTATATGGCCGCCTTGCTCGCCGGCATCGTGGCGCACGTGGTTGCGGTCGAACAGGATCGTGCCTTGGTCGAACAGGCCAGCACCGGACTTGCCGGACTTGCCAATGTCACCACCGTCGAATCGGCGCTGGTGGAGGGCCACGCTGCAGGGGCACCCTATAGTCTCGTGATCATCGACGGCGCGGTTGAGCAGGTACCCGATGCCATCGTGGCGCAGCTCGCCGATGGCGGGCGTTTGCTGACCGGTCTGGATGAGGCAGGCGTGACCCGGCTGGCCGCAGGTCGCCGTCAGGGTGGTGCCTTCGCTCTGGTCCCCTTTGCCGATACCGACATCGCACCGCTTGCGGCCTTCGCCCGGCCAAAGAGCTATACCTTCTGAAGCACAGGGCCTCGCCATTGGCATCGGCGGTGGACGACAAGAGAACCGGATAGATGAAGACTTCGCTTTGGATGGCCGGTTGTGGTGCGGCGCTGGTTCTGGGCAGCGTGCCCGCCCAGGCGGATACGCTGCGCGATGCGCTGATCGCCGCCTATCAGACCAACCCGACGCTCAACGCCGCGCGCGCCCAGCAGCGCGCGACCGACGAAGGCGTGCCGATCGCGCTGGCCGACGGTCGGCCCAGCTCGCAAGTCCAGGCGCAATATTCGGAGAACTTCCTCAACCCCGCCAACGCCTTCACGGCACCTGCCCGCTCCGTCAACGGCACCATCAGTCTGGACGTGCCAATCTATTCGGGCGGCACGGTGCGCAACGCGATCAAGGCATCGAAGACCCGGGTCGAGGCTGGACAGGCCGATCTGCGCGGTACCGAGGCGACCGTCTTCAGCAACGTGGTCGCCGCCTATATGGACGTGATTCGCGACGAGGCGATCGTCGGACTGCAGCGGCAGAATGTCGAGGTGCTCGACGTCAACCTCCAGGCTTCGTCCGACCGGTTCGAGATCGGCGATCTGACGCGCACCGATGTTGCCCAGTCCGAGGCCCGGCTCGCGATTGCGCGCAGTGACCTGCAGACCGCCGAGGCGAACCTCATCCGCAGCAAGGAGACCTATATCCAGCTCGTCGGCCGCGCTCCGGAAGCGCTGGAGCCGCCGCCGCCGCTGCCCAACTTGCCCGATGCGCCCGATGCCGCCGTGGCGACGGCGCTCGACAGCAACCCCGATCTGGAAGCCGCGCGCGAGCGGGTCAAGGCGGCGGAATTTGATGTGAAATCGGCGCGGGGTGCACGCATGCCGCGCGTCGGGCTGTTCAGCCAGGGCAGTTACCAGAATTTCCTCGGCACGCTGGGCAGTACCCTGATTCAGGGCAATTTCGTGCAGCAGCAGTCGAGCGCCGCCGCTGGCGTCCAGGTGACCGTGCCCGTTTATCAGGGCGGCCGCCCCGGCGCGCAGATCCGCCGCGCCCAGGCCGTGACCGGCCAGGCGATGGAGCAGGAAATCGCCGTCGAACGCAGCGTCATCGCGCAGGTGCGCGCTGCCTATGCGAGCTTCAATGCCTCGCTTCAGGTGATCGAATCGTCGCAGCGCGCGGTCGATGCGAACACGCTGGCACTGGAAGGCGTGCGCGCCGAGAACAGCGTCGGCAACCGCACCATCCTCGACATTCTCGATGCCGAGCGCGAGCTGCTCAACGCACAGGTGCAGCTGGTGACCGCGCGCCGCAACGCCTATGTCGCGGGCTTCACGCTGCTGGCGGCGATGGGCCGGGCCGAAGCACGCGATCTGGGTCTCGATGGCGGGCTGCTCTACGATCCCGAGATCAATTACGAGCGCGTCCGCGACAAGATCATGGACTTCGATTCGGACAAGGACCCGGTCGCCCAATCGACGCGCACCGTTGACAGCCCCGCGCAAAATGCCGCACTGATCGGCCCGCCCAACCAGTAAGGCAGGGCACGGGGCGAATCGGATCAGGGGCGCAAGGGAATGACACGCGATATCGGCGAGCCGAGCCTTGAGGAAATCCTCGCCTCGATCAAGAAGGTGATCGCGGAGGATAACCGCAAGCCGCGCCGCGCGCCGCCGCAACGTCCTGCGCCCGCGCCCGCCCGGCAGGCAGCACCGGTGGATGACATTCTCGAACTTACCGACAGCGTCGAACCCGAGCCGGCGGCGGAGCCTGAAGAAGCGCCGCTGATCAGCCGTGCGGGCGAGCAGTCGATGCGCGAATCGCTTGCCGTGCTGGCGACGCTGACCGAACCGGGCGTCAGCCCGCAGATCGTCCGCTCGGGCGAGACCTCGCTCGAAGGTATGGTGCGCGCGATGCTGCGCCCGATGCTCGCCGAATGGCTCGACAAGAACCTGCCGCCGATCGTCGAGGCGATGGTCGCGAAGGAAATTGGGCGGATCACCGGCCGCAAGGGCTGAGCTTCTCCTTTGCACCCGGCGGTACCCGATGGTAACGCCTGCAACCATGAAGAAGATGCTCCTCGCCGCGCTGGTCGCCAGTGCGCTTTCGCCCGTTCTCCTCGCCAGCCCTGCCGCCGCCCGGCCGATGACCGAGACGGACCTTGCGACCTTCAACCGGCTGGGGGCACCCGCCGCGTCGCCCGATGGCAAATGGGTCGCCTATCAGCTGACCACGACCGATCTCGCCGCGAACAAGCGCAGCACCGGGCTGTTCGTGCTCGACCTCGCGGACAGCAAGGCCCAGCCGATCGCGATCGCCGATTCGCCCGGCCATAACGAAAGCGCGCCCGTGTTTGCGCGCGATGGCAAGCACCTGTTCTTCCTGTCGAACCGCTCGGGGACCAACCAGGTGTGGCGCGTCGCGCTGCCCGGCGGCGAGCCAGTGCAGGTGACGCAATCGGCGGTGGACCTCAGCGGCTTCAGCCTCTCGCCCGATGGCAACAGCCTCGCGGTCTGGGCGGATGTCGCCGAGGGATGCTCGGTCGATACGTGCGATGCCAGGGCCAAGCCGATGGGTACGGGGCGCGAATATGACCGGCTGTTCGTGCGGCATTGGGATAGCTGGCGCGAGCCCGGCACCTATTCGCGCATCTATGCCTATGCGCTGGCGACCGACGGCAAGACCGCCGGTCCCGCGCGCGCGGTGAGCGGTGGAATCGAAGGCGATGCGCCGAGCAAGCCGTTCGGCGGCGGCGAGGAAATCGCCTGGAGCGCCGACAGCAGCGCCATCGCCTTTGCCATCCGCAAGTCCGATGGCGACGAGCCGCGCTCGACCAATCTCGACATCGTCTGGCAGCCGCTCGCCGATGGCGCGACCGCGCAGAATCTGACCGAGACCAACCAGGGCACCGATTCGCTGCCCACCGCTTCGCCCGATGGCCGCTGGCTCGCCTGGGCGGCGATGGCGCGGCCCGGTTACGAGGCCGATCGCATGGTCGTGCACCTGCGCGACATAAAGACCGGAAAGACCGTCAAGCTCACCGACGGCTGGGATCGTTCGGTCGGCTCGATCGCCTGGGCTGCGGATTCGAAGAGCCTGCTCGTCACCGCACAGGACCTGCTCGAGCATCCGGTGTTCCGCGTCGATGTGCCCAGCGGCAAGGTGACCCGGCTGACCGAGCGTGGCAATGTGGGCAATGTCGTGCCGCTGGCGGGTGGCGCGATGATCTACACGATCAACTCGGTCTCCGCGCCCGACGATCTGGTGCTGATGGACGCGAAGGGCCAGACGCGCCGCTTGACCAATGTCAACGCGGACAAGCTCGCCGGGCTCGATCCGGTGATGTACGAGCAGTTCTCGTTCAAGGGCGCGAATGGCGATCTTGTCCATGGCCAGATCGTCAAGCCGCACCAGAGCGGCGGGGGCGCGAAGGGCAAGCTGCCGGTCGCGCTGCTGGTACATGGC
>NZ_LSIS01000556.1:0-9206 GCF_001556365.1 Blastomonas sp. CCH1-A6
ATGGGGGGAGGTCAATGGGGAAGGTGGAGGCGTCAGGCCAATCAAGGCCCGGCTGAACGTCGAGAGCCGATAAAGGGTTGATGCGATAGTCGTCTGCCCTCATTATTGAGAGCATGGCAACCGCTCCTGATCCGAAGCCCGTGCCCCGCGCGCTGATCGAGAAGATCGGAATGCTGTCGCGCGCCCGGCAGAGCGAAGTCGAGGATTTCGTCGATTTCATCGCAATGCGCGACGCTGCCTCGGCCAGTGCAGAGCGCGAGCTTTCCCGCATGGCCACTGTCGTGAGCGATCCTGCCTTTGCTGCCGTCTGGAACAATCCTGAAGACGACGTCTACGATGCCCTTTGAGCCAGCGGATATTGCCTTCGGCGCTGTCGTTCTGGTTCCATTCCCGTTCACCGATCAGGCAACATCCAAGCGGCGTCCGGCTGTCGTGATCAGCTCGGCAAATTATCATGCGTCACGACCCGATGTGATCCTGATGGCCATAACCAGCCAACTCCGCGCATCCGCCGCTTTTGGCGAGGTCTGGCTGAAGGAATGGCAGGCTGCGGGGCTGCTCAAGCCCTCGGCTGTGAAGCCGCTTGTTGCGACGCTGGAGCGAGTCTTGATTATCCGTCAACTCGGGCATCTGGCGGAGGATGATGCCAAGGCCTTGCGCGCTGCAATTGCGGACCTGATCGGTTGAGGTTGAACGCACATCCTTCAATAAGATACCCGTAATTGGACGTTTGTTCGCGTAGTCGCCTTGCGGCTGATTTGCGGTTGCCCAAGTGCAAATGCCCCATCAGGCCGGGATGGTGTCATCAAGCTCACGCAGTCGGTTTTCGATCTGCGTTGAGAGGCCATAGATTGCGGTCAAGTCGGAAAGGAGGTGCTTTTCTTCCTCTTTTCCTTTGAATGTCCCGAGATACTTTGTCGTCAATCCATTAAAATGCATTCGCACTATGGTTTTACGATTGTTGTCATCCAGTAGAATAGCGCAATAGGATTTTGCGTCACGAATGGACACCCGTTTGGGATCGACCAAACGCGACGCAATGGCCTGAACAATGTGGAAGCCCGACAGTTCCTCAGCGGTTGTTTCAACGCCTTCGTCGGATGAATCGACCGGTGGCGTTTCGTCGTCAATCTGTCCAGGGGTAGCTGCGTTGAGGGCCGACGAAAGGCGCTCATTGACCAGATCGCGTATCAAGGACGATATGGTGCTTACCAGCATTTTGCTAAAATTTTCGCGCACGGCGGCGGTTAGTCGGCCATCATGCACACGGCGGGCCAGGAGGTCGACAAACCCCTCTGAGGGTTCAGCAAACTCCTTTTCCAGCTCCTTGCGCAAAAGAGATTGGATTTTAAGATTGCCAGCTTCCTGAACAATCTTGTCGATATCAAAAGCTGATTTGGCGAACTTTTCAATCGTCTTCACATCTGCTGGCTTGATGGCCTCCATCGAGAACGAGAAAAATGGCCTTTCGTCCATGATGTTTGGCTTTTCAACATCAGAATAGAACTGATAGCTGACACCATTGGTCAGCAATGCAAGCCTGGCTTCCGTAGCGGTGAAATACCGAAAAAGCTGCGAGGCATGCTTGACGTTCAATTCGGCGGACGCCGGTTTGCACTCGATCAAAATATCGACTTTCCCATCCTTACAAATGGCATAATCGACCTTTTCACCTTTTTTGGTTCCAACGTCAGATGTGAACTCTGGGACGACCTCTTTCGGGTTAAAAACGTCATAACCTAGGGCTTGCAAAAAGGGCATGACGAGAGCGTTCTTTGCAGCTTCCTCAGTCAAAAGAACTTCGCGATGTTCGATCGTACGATTTTGAAGCTCCGCGAGTTTCGTTGCCAGTTCCATGGAAGTCCCCCCAAAATAACGGAATAGTGTTAAACTGCCACTGAAAAACTTGTCGAGCAAGAGTGTCCTTAATTTCTGTAGAGGCGCCGTAGATGGTTTCCGCAAGTGTCTTGCCCCTCAATGAAAATCCCGCGACTTCGGTAGCACCCGTGCATCCCGCGGATGGCGTGACGGCACCGGCCGCACCACCTCGTCCGCGCGTGCCAGCGGGGGTGTTAGCGCACCATCCCCCCGCGCCTCGGTGAGCGTTGCTAGCAAATCCGTGCGGTCCACCACGCGGTTGGCCATCAGGTGGACCACGCCTTCGGGGCTGCGCTGAAGTACGCCTTCGACCTGCATCAGGCGGCTCGCCATTACCGCGCGGCGGTAGCGTTCGAACAGGCGCGCCCAGAGGACGACGTTCGTGATACCCGTCTCGTCCTCGATGGTGACGAAGATCGCGTTGCCCTTGCCGGGGCGCTGGCGGACGAGGACGACGCCGGCGGTGCGCACCGCCGCGCCGGCCTTGGCGTTGGTCGTGTCCTCGCAGCTGAGCACGCCTTCCTCGCGCAGCCGCGCGCGCAGGAACGCCATCGGATGGTCCTTCAGCGACAGGCGCAGCACCTGGTAATCGGTGACGACCTCTTCCGCTGCGGGCATTTGCGGCAGCTGCATGTCGGGCTCCGCGCCCAGCTCGCGCGCCTTGGCCGCGGCGAACAGTGGCAGCTCGCCCGAAGGCGTGCGGCGCACCTCCCACAAAGCCTGGCGTCGCGAGAGGCCGAGCGATCCGAACGCATCGGCATCGGCGAGCAGGCGCAACGCGGCGCTGGGCAGGTCGGCGCGCCGCGCCAGCCGCTCGATCGAGACGAACCGCCCGCCTTCGCGCCGCGCTTGCACCAAAGCCTCGGCCCAGGCCTGCCGGAATCCGTCCATCTGGCGAAAGCCCAGCCGCAGCGCCAGCCGCCCGCGCAAGTCGCGCTCCAGCCTATTGTCCCAGTGGCTGGCGTTGATGTCGATCGGGCGCACCTCGACCTGATGCTCGCGCACGTCGCGCACGATCTGCGCGGGCGCATAGAAGCCCATGGGCTGCGAATTGAGCAAAGCGCAGGCGAAGACCGCCGGGTGGTGGCACTTGATCCAGGACGAGACATAGACCAGCCGCGCGAAGGACAGGGCGTGGCTCTCCGGAAAGCCATAGCTGCCGAAGCCCTCGATCTGTTTGAAGCAGCGTTCGGCAAATTCGGCGGCATAGCCGCGCGCGGTCATGCCCTCGACCAGCTTGGTGCGGAAATTGTGCATCGTGCCGACATTGCGGAAGGTCGCCATCGCGCGGCGCAGCTGGTTGGCTTCCGAGGGCGTGAAATCCGCCGCGACGATCGCGAGCTTCATCGCCTGTTCCTGGAACAGCGGCACGCCATAGGTCTGGCCGAGCAGGTTTTTCAGCTCATCGGCGGGGTGCGGCGGCGCGGGCGAGGGGTATTCGACCGGCTCGATGCCCGAGCGGCGGCGCAGATAGGGGTGGACCATGTCGCCCTCGATCGGGCCGGGGCGGACGATCGCGACCTGCACCGTCAGGTCGTAGAGGCAGCGCGGGCGGAGCCGCGGCAGCATGTTCATCTGCGCGCGGCTTTCCACCTGGAACACGCCGATGCTGTCGCCCCGGCACAGCATGTCATAGACCTCAGGGTCATCGGCATCGAGATCGACGGTCAGGTCGTGCTCGCCCAGGCCATGCTCGCGCATCAGCGCGAAGGCCTTGCGGATGCAGGTGAGCATGCCCAGCGCCAGCACATCGACCTTCATCAGGCCGAGCGCGTCGATATCGTCCTTGTCCCATTCGATGAAGGTGCGGTCCTCCATCGCGGCATTGTGGATCGGCACGGTCTCGTCGAGCCGGTCCTCGGTCAGCACGAAGCCGCCGACATGCTGCGAGAGGTGGCGGGGGAAGTGCAGGATCTGGTCGACCAGGTCGCGCAGGCGGACGATATCGGGATTGTCGATGTCGAACCCCGCCTCGGCGTAGCGCTGCTCTGCCATCGAGGACGAGAAGCTGCCCCAGATGGTGCTGGAAAGGCGCGCGGTGACGTCCTCGGAAAAGCCGAGCACCTTGCCGACCTCGCGCACCGCGCTGCGCGGGCGATAGTGGATCACCGTCGCGGCGATCCCGGCGCGGTGGCGGCCATAGCGCTGGTAGATATATTGCATCACCTCCTCGCGCCGCTCGTGCTCGAAATCGACATCGATATCGGGCGGCTCGGCGCGCTCCTCCGACACGAAGCGCGAAAAGAGCAGGTCGTGCGTCACCGGATCGACCGAGGTGACGCCGAGCAGGAAGCAGACGATCGAGTTGGCGGCCGATCCGCGCCCCTGGCACAATATCGGCGGCTCGCGGCTGCGCGCGAAGCGCACCAGATCGTGCACGGTGAGGAAATAGCAGGCGTAGCGCTGCTTGGCGATGAGGGTGAATTCCTCGTCGAGCAGGTCGCGGACCTTCTTCGGCAGTTCCTCGCCATAGCGCTCGCGCGCCGCTTCCAGCACCATATGCTCGAGCCAGGCCTGCGGCTCCCAGCCCTCCGGCACGGGTTCGAGCGGGTACTGGTAGCGCAGGTCGTCGAGCGTGAAGGTGACGCGTTCCATCAGGCGCAGCGTCTGCGCGATCGCATCGGGGCAGTCGGCGAACAGGCGCGCCATTTCGTCCGCCGGCTTGATATGCCGCTCGGCATTGGCCTCGAGCAGCCGCCCGGCCTCGGCGATGGTCGTGCCCGCACCGATGCAGGTGAGCACATCGTGCAGCGGGCGCTGCGCCGGTTCGGCATAGAGCGCGTCGTTGGTGGCGAGCAGCGGCACGCCGGTGTCGGCGCTCAATCGCATCAGCCGGGCGAGACGGCGGCGGTCCGCACCCCGGCGCGGCATGGTGACGCCGATCCACACGCGCCCCGGCGCGGCCTGGCCCAGCGTGCCGAGCAGCGGCGCGTCGCCGGGCGATGCCATCACGATCAGCAGCAGGTCGTCGCAGAACTCGAGCAGATCGGGCAGGTGCAGCACGCAATCGCCCTTGGCCGCGCGCAGATTGCCGGTGGTGAGCAGCCGCGTCAGCCGTCCCCAGCCGTGGCGCGTCGCGGGATAGGCGATGATGTCGGGCGTTCCATCGGCGAACACCAGTCGCGCGCCGACCAGCAGCCGCAGCGCCGGGGGCGGCGCGCCGATCTCCGCCGCCGCCTTGTGCGCGTCGCGCAGCGCGATATGCGCGCGCACCACGCCCGCGACCGTGTTGCGATCGGCAATGCCTATCCCTGCCAGCCCCAGTTCGAGCGCGCGCGCGACCATGTCCGCCGGGTGCGAGGCCCCGCGCAGGAACGAATAATTGGTCGCGCAGACCAGTTCGGCAAAACCGGCGGTCATGCGAAAAGGGTCGTTTGTGGGCCTTTTCGTCATGCGAAAAGGCCGTGCACATACCAGCGCGGATCGGGCCGTTCGCTGTCATACAGGCCATGGCGGAAGATCCAGAAGCGGCGGCCGCGCGCGTCCTCGATCCGGTAATAGTCGCGGGTGAGGCCGCTCCTGCCCGGCGCATGCTTCCACCAGGGCGCGGCGATCCGCTCGGGCCCCTCGAAACGCACGACATGGTGCTGCTGGCGCTTCCAGCGGAAGCGGTGCGGCGGGCCGTCGGGCACCTCGGCGATCACCTCGATCGGCTGGGGCGGGTCGAACAGATGGATCGGGCGGGTCGGCGGCTCGCCCGGCTGCGGCGCTTCCCAGGGTTCGGGCGCGGGCAGATCGACCGCGGGCAGGGTGAGCGCCGCCTGTTCGGGAATGTGCGTGTCGCGCGGCTGGAACCGGCGGATCGCGCCGCGCCCCAGCCGGCTGCTCAGCCGGTCGATCAGTGCGGCCATCGCCTCCTCGCTCACCGCGCCGCCCTCCAGCTGCAGCTGCGCCGGGGTCAGCGGCTCGATGCGCGGCACGATCAGCCGGATCATGTCGAAGCCGAAGCCGGGGTCGATCGGATCGGACAGCGCATCGAGCCGCTCGTGCAGCAACCGCATCAGCCCTTGCGGATCGCGCATCGGCAGGCTCGATTCGACCGCGAGGTCGAAGCTGCGGCCATCGCTGCGATAGAAGCGCGCGGCGAAATGCCGCCCGCCCATGCCGCGCTGCTCGAGCGCCTCGGCGGCCTTGGCCGCCAGCTCGGCGAGCGCCGCCATTGCCGCCTCGGTGCGCGCGATCGGTTCGGCAAAGCGCATCTCGAAGCGCAGCGCGGGCGGGCTGCGGCGCGGGACGATGCGGCTGTCGGCGCTGCCCAGCAGCCGGTCGAGCCGCTCGACCAGCTCCTCGCCGAAGCGCGCGGCGAGCGGCGCGCTCGGCCGCATCGCGAGATCGCCGATGGTCTTGAGGCCGGCGCGGATCAGCGCGGTCTCGGTCTCCTCCTCGATGCGTAGCGCCGCGACCGGCAGGCGGCGCAGCACGACATCGCCGTCCTCGGGCCGCGCGAGCGTCACCCCCGGCGCGAAGCGGGCGAGCGCCTGCGCCGCCTCGGGCGTGTCGCCGCAACCGCTGCGGACATGGTCGGAAAAGCGCGCCAGGCTGTCCTCGGCGGCGGCGACCAGCGCGCTCTCGCCGCCGAACAGATGCGTGCAGCCGGTAATGTCGAGCACCAGCATGTCGGGCGGGTCGGTCGCGACGAGCGGCGTGAAGCGGTCGCAATGATCGGCCAACCGCTCGAGCCATTTCAGGTCGGCGAGCGGATCGTGCGGCTCGACGTTCAACTGCGTTACCTGCGCACGCGCATCGGCCAGCATCATGCCCGGGGTCAGGCCCTGGGCGCGCGCCTCGGCACAGGTGGCGGCGATGCGCATCGCACCGCGCACCCTCTCGACCAGCACCAGTGGCGCGGCGTCGTCCGCCTTATCCGGCGCGCCGGAAGCCGAGCGCTGCCGCGCGCGCCGGTCGACCGGCAGAAAGGGGAAGAACAGCGCCAGATAGCGCCGCTGCGCCTCCGGTTCCGGCACCGCCGACGGGCAGGGCCTCAGCAAGACAGGCTTGTTCACGGTTCCACTCCACGCGCCACGCGCCGCCCGCCGGGCGTCCGCGCTGGCGCAACAGTTCTATCGCCCAAGCAGGATAGCCGGGCGCATTGGCTTCCATCGGCAGCGATGGCGCCGCCGCCACCTGCCAGCGGGTCTGCGCCGCGCTGGGCGCGGGGGTGGCGGCGATGCGCAGCGCGATCACGGTGACGCCCGAGGCTTCGGCAGCAAGCGCCAGCCTGCGGCTTGCGGTGAGATCGAACGCGCGGGGATCGCGCCACAGCTCTACCACCGCCACGCCGACATCGCCGCAGCGGGTGACATCGGCCGCCGCGCGCAGCACCGCCAGCGCATCGGGCAGCGTGCCCAGGATGACCTGCGCAGGCGAAAGCCCGATCTCGACCAGCCCCGGCGCGTGCAATTGCCCGCCGCGTCTTTCCGCCTCGCCCTCGCGCAGCCAGACCAGGGTTCCTCCGAGTCTGAGTGCCAGGGCCGCTGTGAATCCGGTCGCGCACCCGGCATCGTCCGCCTCGAACGCAAAGATTTCATGCAGCCGCGCGCGCATCAGCCCGCCGCCCAAGGCCGCGTCGATTCCCGCATGCCCGGTGCGCGCCAGCCCCGCCGGTTCGCCGCCGGATTCGCCCGCGCACGCGCGTTCCAGCCCGGCAATCCGGGCTTTCAGGGACTCGAGGGAATCGCGGACATGGGACATTCGTTCTTATTATGTTCCGTTTTGCGGAACGTCAAATGCCTGTGCGGCGGGCCGCGATGCCAATTCGGGACCGGTGACGCTTTGTTAACCCTTCGCGTTAATAGTCTGTTGAACTGAGTTAACGCCCATTGGGGGGAACAGCATGACCGATACCGCACCCGACATCGCCCTGGCCCGCGCGCTGCTGCACGAAGCGATGGAACTTCAGGCAGCGGGCAATCTGGGGGCTGCCGAAGAGCGCTATCGCCTGGTCATCGATGCAGATTACCGCACCGCCGAGGTGCTGCCGATCCTTGCCGGTATCCTGGGCCTGCGCGGCGCGAACGAAGAGGCGCTCGAGCTGTGGGATACCTTGCTCGCGATCGATCCCGACCATGCGGTCGCGCATCATGAAAAGGGGCTGATCTACAGCCGCACCGGACGCCCCGACCTCGCCATCACCGCGATGCAGGCGGCCTGCGCGGCCGATCCGGCCAATCCGGTCGCCGCCAACAATCTTGCGGTCATGCTCTCCGATGCCGGGCGCAAGATCGAGGCGCTCGACCAGTTCCGCCGCGCCCAGGCGCTGCAGCCGGGCAATATTCATATCGAACACCAGATCCGCCGCCTCTCCGCCGAGATGGTGCCTTTCTGGCATATCCCGATGCTCAACGACGTGCGCCGCAACGATGCATTCGAGGCGGCGATCATCGCCGCGCTGGCGCAAACCGGCCCCGATGCCCGCGTGCTCGATATCGGCACCGGCAGCGGCCTGCTCTCGATGATGGCCGCGCGCGCCGGGGCGCAATCGGTCACCGCGTGCGAGATGGTGCCGATCATCGCCGACATGGCGCGGCAGATCATCGCCGATAACGGCTATGCGGAGCGCATCACCGTCCACACCGCGCCTTCAACCGAGCTCAAGGTCGGCGAGCATCTCGACGAGCGCGCGGACATCCTGGTCTCCGAAATCCTCTCCTCCGACCTGCTTACCGAGCATGTCATCGACACGTTCGAGGATGCGCATGCGCGGCTGCTCAAGCCCGATGCCATCGTCATCCCGCGCGCCGCCTCGGCCATCGGCTGTCTGGTCGAAAGCCAGGTGCTGGCGGATTACGTGTTCGTCGATCAGGTCTCGGGCTTCGACATCTCGCGCTTCGGCGCGCTCGCCTCGCCCAAGCTGCCGATCCACGGCACCATGACCGACTGGAAGCGCCTGTCCGACGATGTCGAGCTGGTGCATATCGACCTCACCCGGACGCAGCACCAGAGCGACCTGCACCTGTTGCAGATCAACGTGCTCGAAGACGGCATCGCTACCGGCATCGTCCAGTGGATGCATGTCGACCTGGCCGATGGCATCACCTTCGACAACCATCCTGATGGCTATACCGACGGCGGCTGGCTGCAGGTGCTGCACAATTTCCCCGAACCCGTCGCGGTGCGCGCGGGCGACGTGCTCAATGTCGCGGTGGGCCATGACCGCGTGACGCTGATCGTGCGCCCGCTCGAGGTGATCGCGGCAGCCGAGCAGGTGAAGGTGGCTTGATCTGATTTCGCTCTCTCCCCTTGAGGGGAGAGAAACGGAGGCTTGGCAGCTTGCCTGCCTAGCCGAAGTTGAGAGGGGCCAACGGTCCGCGAAGCCCCCCTCCCAACCC
>NZ_LSIS01000557.1:0-1219 GCF_001556365.1 Blastomonas sp. CCH1-A6
CTCGTTCGGCAGGAAGATGCGCGTCGGGCAGCTCTCGATGATGGCCGGCGCGATGCTCGACGTCTCGATGTCGGCGAGGCTCTGCGTCGCGAAGACGACGCTGGCATTGCGCTTGCGCAAGGTCTTCAGCCACTCGCGGAGCTGCGCGGCGAAGTCCGGGCTGTCGAGGACCAGCCAGCCCTCGTCGATGATGATGAGCGTCGGCGAGCCGTCCAGCCGCGCTTCGATCCGGTGGAACAGGTAGGAGAGCACCGCGGCGGCCGAGCCGGCGCCGACCAACCCCTCGGTCTCGAAGGCTTGCATGTCGGCTTCGCCCAGCCACTCGGCCTCGGCGTCGAGCAGCCGGCCCCACGGCCCGCCGATACAATAGGGCGCGAGCGCCTGCTTGAGCTGCTGGCTCTGCAACAGCACCGCGAGCCCTGTCAGCGTGCGTTCGGCGGGCGGTGCGCTGGCGAGCGAACCGAGCGCCGACCAGATATGCTCCTTGGCCTGAGGATCGACCGCGACGCCTTCGGACGCGAGGATCGCCGCCAGCCATTCGGCCGCCCAGGCGCGTTCTGCCGGATCGTCGATGCGGGCGAGCGGCTGAAGCTGCACGCCGTCGCCGGCTTCGTCGGCGAGCATCCCGCCCAAGTCCTGCCAGTCACCACCCATGCCGATCGCGGCGGCGCGGATGCTGCCGCCGAAATCGAAGGCGAAGACCTGCGCGCCTGCATAGCGCCGGAACTGCATCGCCATCAGGGCGAGCAGCACTGACTTGCCCGCGCCGGTCGGCCCGACGATCAGGGTATGGCCGACATCGCCGACGTGAAGGGAAAACCGGAACGGGGTCGAGCCTTCGGTCTTGCCGTAGAGCAAGGGGGGCGCACCGAAATGATCGTCCCGTTCCGGCCCCGCCCAAACCGCTGATAGGGGGATCAGGTGGGCGAGATTGATGGTGGAGATCGGCGGTTGCCGGACGTTGGCGTAAGTGTGGCCGGGGAGCGAACCGAGCCACGCTTCTACGGCGTTCATCCCCTCGGGAAGACACGTGAAGTCGCGGCCCTGGATGACCTTCTCTACCAGCCGCAGCTTCTCGGCAGCGATGGCGGGATCACGGTCCCATACCGTCACCGTCGCGGTGACGTAGGCCATGCCGGCATAGTCGGCGCCCAGCTCCTGCAGGGCGGTGTCGGCGTCGGCGGCCTTGTTCGAGGCGTCGCTGTCGAGCAGCGTGGAC
>NZ_LSIS01000558.1:0-209 GCF_001556365.1 Blastomonas sp. CCH1-A6
GCCTGGAAACCGACAAGGTCGCGGTCGAAGTGCCCGCCCCTGCCGCCGGCGTGCTGGGCCAGCTGATCTTTTCCGAAGGCGATACCGTGCAGGTCGGATCGATCCTGACCACGATCGAAAGCTCGGGCGCTGCCGTCGCCACGGCTGCCGCCGCGCCGCAGCCGGCGATCGCCAAAAGCGAAGCCGCCCCTGCTCCGGCAGCGGTCGCC